>CANRBG010000016.1 GCA_947628805.1 uncultured Oscillospiraceae bacterium
TCTGGCTATTTCCCGCCTTTATGCAAAAACGAGCCGTTCTTGTTCCTTGAAAACGGCTCGTTCTTTGACAGACTGACAGCAGAGAGGCAATTTTGCCTCTCTGCTGTTCTATGAAGTCTTTGATCCACACATTGGACAAGATAAATCCTCCTTTGTAGAATGGTCGTACAAAGGAGGATTTGATTATGGATTAGCGCAAAGAGATCAACGGCATAGGCTGCACACTGATGGGAGATTATTATCATCCTGATCTGCTCCCGCCCCCGTCAGAGGACAGGCCCGTAGGCGTCCGGGGACGGCGGCAGATGGAGCACCTGAAGAACCACCACAACACATCCGCCGGTTTGAGGCCCGACAGGTGGACAAAGATACGCTCCAGAAGATACTGGAGGCAGAGCTGTATGCCACCCGGCGCGGGCGGACGGTAGAAGGTGCTGTTCGCGGTATGCCAGGACCGGGGAGTAAACCAGCGGCGCATCAGGCGGGCAAATCCCAGCCACAAAATGGCTGCGGCCGCGCCCCATGCGGATGTCGTAGCCCCCCGGCAGACGTCCGGCCTCAGCTTAAGCTGGCAAGGGCCGCCTCTCCCAGCAGATCCAGCAAATAATACATCGTAACGGCACCCGGGTCCAGATGGCCAACGCCTTTGTTCGCCTGATAGCACGCGCGGCCGCGCACAGCCTCCATATCCCTGGTCGCCTCCATACCCTCTTTGGCGCCCTGACGCATGGCGGCAACGGCCGCCTCATCTCCCTGCGGCAAGGCGGCACGCATGAGCGTCACGGACTGATAGAGTGGGTCGATCATGGTCTTATACCCAGGTTTTCCGTTTCCCCGGGTCATGATCGCCTCCAATTCCGCCTGCAGCACATCTGCCAAAAGCGCCGCGTCCATGTGCTTCGCCTGACCGACCGCTTTTGCGGCGCTGAGATAGGCACTTCCATACAGAACGCCGGAGGAGCCTCCCACGCCGGACATGACAGTCATGGCACATTTGGAAAACAGCTCTCTGAAGCTCATTGCCGCCAGCTTGTCCTTTTCTTCCGCCAGACGGGAAAAACCGGCATTCATATTCGCCCAGTGATCTCCGTCGCCGGTCGCTGCGTCCAGAGCGGTTATGTACTCCTGCTCCAACGCGATCTTCTCCGATACGGCCGCCAGGTATTCGGCATACCCCGCAGGCGTCAGACAGACCTTTTTCATAGACCAAACTCCTTCCAGGCCGGTGTATCAGCCGGCGCATCCAGAAGCCGCTTCATTTCGTCGTCCAGGCGCAGGACGGACACGGAGCAGCCAGCCATTTCCAGAGACGTCATAAAATTGCCCACGTAATACCGCTGTGGGTCGACGCCCCTCTCCCGCAGGACTCTGTCCACCTCGCCGGCTACGATATACAACTCCATCAAAGGCGTACCGCCCAGGCCGTTGATAAGGACTGCGGCCTCCCGGCCGGCATAGTCCAAATCCTCCAATATCCGGCCACAGAGCGTTTCTGCCACCTCCCCGGCTTTTTTGAGACTGGTTTTTTCTATGCCCGGTTCGCCGTGGATACCCATACCGATCTCTATCTCGTCCGCGCCCAAAGTGAAGCCGGGCTTCCCTACGGCCGGCAGGACGCAGGGCGTCATCGCCATGCCCATGGACCGGGTGTTGTCAGCCACCCGCTGCGCTATGGTCCGGACCGCCTCCAATGCCTGTCCTTCCTCGGCCGCGGCGCCGGCAATCTTGTGGACGAACACTGTCCCGGCAATGCCCCGCCGTCCGGTGGAAAACGTGCTGTCCGGCACAGCTACATCATCCTTCACGATCACAGAAGCTGTCTTGAAACCCTCCATCGCCGCAAGCTCCATGGCCATCTCAAAATTCATGACATCGCCGGAGTAGTTTTTTATGACGAGCAACGCGCCGGACTCGCCAGCCGTTTCCCGTATCGCAGCCAGCACCCTGTCCGGGGACGGGGAGGCAAAGACATTTCCGGCCACCGCCGCGGACAGCATGCCCCGCCCCACATATCCGGCGTGAGCCGGTTCATGACCGCTGCCGCCGCCCGAGATCAGCGCAACCTTGCGTCGGTCAGGATCTTTTCTCGTGATCACCTCATATCCCCGGAGATACCGCAGCCCCGGATGGACTGCCTCGATCCCGGCCAGCATTTCCTTTACTACGTTTTCGGGTTCGTTGATGATCTTTTTCATAAATCGCACCACCTGTTTACAACATCGTATTCGGCAAAAACAGCGACAGCTGCGGAATATATGTCAGCAGGATCAACACGATGATCAGCAGCAGGCACATGGGCAGCACCTCAGCAAACACTTTTTTGAGCGGCGCTTTTCCGATATTGGAAGATATGAAGCAAAGGATCCCATAAGGAGGCGAGCACATGCCTACCATCGTGTTTACCGTGAATATGATCCCAAAATGGATAAGATTGATGTCATACGCCTTGATACTGGTGAGCATAAGAGGAAGCACGATATAGAGGATAGGACTGGTATCCATGATCATGCCCAGAAGCAGGAGCACCACATTGACGATGGCCAGGAATACATATTTGTTGGTCGTCACAGACAGCAGAAAATCCGCGATCAGCTGATTGAGACCGGACAATGCTATCACATAGGCAAAGCACTGGGCGGCGCAGATCAAAAGGATGATGCTGGCCGACTGAATGGCGCTGGTCTTGACGGCCTCCCAGAGCTTCTTGAGATTCAGTGTCCTGTACAGCAGCATGGAGATAAGGATACAATACAGCGACGCGATAGCGCCGCCCTCTGTCGCAGTGCAGACGCCGGTATACAGAGACACCAGCAGGATCACCGTTGTCATCAGCGCCGGAAGCGCCTTGGCAGTTATAACAAGAAACTGCTTGGGCGTAAACCGCTGTCCAGGCGGATAGTCTCTCTTTTTTGAGATATATGCCACATAGAGCATGAGCGCGCCAGTCATCATAATGGCCGGCACCACACCCGCCAGCAGCAGACTCCCCACAGAAGCGCCGGAGATCATGGCAAATACCACGAGATTGATGGATGGCGGGAACACCGGTCCCACGGTAGCCGTTGCCGCCGTAATGGCACAGGAGAATTCGTCATCGTAGCCGTCTTTCTTCATGGCGTTGATCTCGATAGTCCCGATGCCTGAAGCGTCGGCCACAGCCGAGCCGCTCATACCCGCGAATATCAGGCTCAGCAGCACGTTGACATACGCCAGCGCGCCCCGTTTTTTACCGATGCACGCTTTGGAAAAATCAAACATGATATCCGTCACCTGACCGGCATTCATGACATTGGCCATAAAAATGAACAGCGGGACGGCAATTATGACATAGCTGATATAGGTGTTGTACATCATCTTGTGGACAATGATCCCTATATCTCCGCCGGAAACCACAAAATAACTCAGGCAGGCAAACATCATGCTGAGGGAGATGGGCATGCTCAATGCCATCAGCACGACAAGAACGATAATCGGTATCAAAAAAATAGGATCCATATCATACCTCCGTGATCATCCAGAGCGTCAGTTGTCTGTCTTGCCCGCAGGCTGCTCCTCTGTCTGCTCACCCTTGCCGAATATCATCCGCAGGTTATTCCATATTGCGGCGATCTCATGAATGGCCGTGAACAGCATAAACAGTATGAACGGAAAATAGATGACAGAAAACGGCACATGGAGGATCGTTGTCTTGGAAATGCTATAGGCTGCGATCGTTCTGCCTGCCGGCACCGCCATAATCGCGAATGCAGCCAGTATAACAGCGCTCAAAAACACTTCCAGCCAGAGCCTGGCCTTTCCCTTGAGCATATCGGACAAGATAGAGAACCGCACATGTCCGTCTCCGTATTCCCGCAGTCTGCGGGAACTGTATGACGCACCCGCGATAGATGTCCAGCCGAAGCAGATGATCGAGGCTTCATAAACGTAGAAGGTATCCCCGTTCAGCACATAGCGGATGAATATCTGTGCACAGAAAAGCGCTACGACACCGATCAGTAAAATGGAGGAGAAATACACCTCATACAGATCACAAAGCCAGTCCAGAGCCTTTTTGGCCTTTTTCATTTCACCGCTCCTTTCACAAAATGCACAGACGCGGAGGACGCGCTGTCCGCAGATAGCTCCCTCCGCGCCCGTGCTGTTAAGAAAACTCACTCATTGAAATGGATGATCTGATCCAAGACGTCCAGATCCCAGCCCTCCATGCTGTCGGGATTATCATAATACCAGGCGATGACCGCCTCACGCATGGCTGTGATGTCCGGCTCATAGATAGACAGGCCGTATTCACGAAGCTCGTCCACGCACTCAGCCTCCTGCTCAGTCACGATGTCGGTGATCTCATCGCACATCAGCTTGATGCCGGCGTCAAACACCTGGCGCTCCTCCTCGGTCAGGCTCTGATAGAACTCATCTGCCACAAACACGGAATTCTCACTGATAATATGTTTTGTGAGCGTAATGCTCTTGGTGACCTCATAGTAGGCGTTGGAAAGGATCGTAGGCAGCGGATTGTCCTGGCCGTCTACAGTGCCGTTCTGAAGAGCGGTATAGACCTCGGAGAGATCCATGGCGACAGGGCTGCAGCCCATGGCCCGTCCCAGATTTACGAACGCCTCGGAATTGGGCATGCGCAGCTGAATGCCCTTCAGGTCATCGGGGGTCTTGACCTCCACATCGCTCGTCAGGTTGACAGTTCGCGCGCCGTTATAGTACATACCGGCCCAGCGCACGCCGATGGCGTCGACCAGCTGCTGCGAGAAATTCTTGCCGATCTCGCTGTCAAAGACAGCCAGGAGGTGTTCGGGGCTTTCAAAAAGATAACCCATGGACAGGCAGTTGATCGCCGGGACATACACGCCAGCCTTGTCGCTGCCGGCAACGCCCATCTCACAGTTGCCCTGGCTCATGGCCATCAGCATATCTGTGTCTGTATACAGCGTGGAGTTATAGTAGATCTCGACCTGCAAACTTCCGCCGCTCTCTTCTTCCACATAGTTCTCGAAATCCTTAAATCCCTCGCACATTACCTCCGCTTCCGATTTGTTTGTAGCGAAGCGGATCGTTTTCACTTCGTCGGATGACGTCTTCGCCTCTGCCTTTGCGGCATCCTCCGCTTTGGCGAACGCGGGCTCCGGTGCACTCATGCCTGGGACTGCAAACCCCATCACCATAATGAGTGCCAGCAGCATCGTAATGATCCTTTTCATAGCTTCCTCCTTATAAATCTAATATTTTTTCCGCTGCGCGGGTAAGTGCCGTTAAGTTATGTCAGCAGACCGCGGATATCATTCTCGTCGGCAATTCCCAATATTTTCTCGTAGTCCCGGATATTCATGCACTTATCGACATAATTCGCCGCCGAACCAGTCTTGTAATAGTCCTCTGCCAGCTCTTTGAGGAATTTGGTCACGGCCAGGATCGTGTACATCCCGCGGCATACGATTTTAAAGCCCATTTCCTCGCATTCCTTGTTCGTCCAGGATATCTGATCGTCATCGATCAGGTCGATCAGCGCAGGGATCCCGCAGCGGCGCATCTCGGCACCCAACTTGGCCCACTCCGCCTTGCTCTTGATGTTCTCCGGCATGACCACATCCGCTCCAGCCTCATAGAACATCTTGCAGCGGCGGATGGCCTCGTCCAGTCCCATCGAGTTATAGCAGTCAGTCCGTGCGATGATGATGAAATTGGGATCGCGGCGGCTTTTTACGGCGACCTTGATCTTCTCCACGGCAAGCTCCGCAGAAATCACGGTCACGCCGGCCATCGCCCCGCACTTTTTGGGCATAGTCTGATCCTCCAGGTGTATGCCGCTGGCCCCGGCCGCCTCATAGTCCAGCACCGTCCGGCGCACGCTGGGAAGATCGCCATACCCCGTATCTGCGTCACAGTACATGGGAACGCTGGTGCGCATCGCGATCTGCCGCGCCCGGCCAGTCATCTCTGTCTCCGTTGCAATGCCCAGGTCGGGATAGCCTATCAGAGAGGCCATCGTGCTGTTGCCGCCCATGGCCAAAAGCTCAAAGCCAGCCTGCTCCAAGATTCTCGCGCTCAGCACGTCATACGCGACGCCCGCCACCACGATCCCCGGCTGCTTCAGCAGCTCGCGAAACCGTGCATTTTTCTTTACATCCATATCGTTACCTCCCTAGCCGATCTTTATCTTTGAATCCGGCCGCTCCCGCCATTTTTCAAAAGGCTGTTCACGTCCGCCAGACTCACCCTGTTATAATCCCCTGGTATGCTGTGCTTCAAGCAGCTTGCCGCTGTGGCAAATTCCAGCGCTGCCCTGTGATCGGGCAGGTTCAAAAGCCCGTATATGAGCCCAGAGGCAAATGCATCTCCACCGCCAACCCGGTCCACGATGTTGTTGATATTGTACTTGTCGCTCACCAAAAATTCGTTCCGGTCGTTCAGACACGCCGACCAGCCATTGCTGGACGCGCTGCGGCTTTCCCGGAGCGTGATGGCGATGAGCTTCATTCGCGGATATCGCCGCAGGACCTCTTCGGTAAGACGCCGGTACTTTTCTGTCTCCAGGCATCCGCTCTCCACGGATACCTCGGCTTTCACACCCAGAGATCTCTGGCAGTCCTCCTCATTTCCGATAGCCACATCCACATATTCTGCGATCTCCGACATGACCTGCCGGGCGTCCTGCCCATATTTCCACAGATTCTTCCGGTAATTCAGATCGCAGGAAACAGTGGCTCCCATAGCGGAGGCACACCGTACCGCCTCAAGCGTGCTGTCCCTCGCCTTGGCGGACAGCGCCGGCGTTATGCCGGTGACATGGAACCAGGACACGCCCCCAAGCGCCCGCTTCCAATCGATCTGCTCCGGTCCCGATCCCGCTATCGCAGAACCAGCGCGATCATATACAACCCGGCTGGGAAGCTGATTTGAGCCGCCCTCCAGATAATATATCCCCATTCTGCCGGGCGCGCGGACGATCTCATTGGTATCCACGCCAAAGCCTCGCAGCTCCCGCACGCAGGCGTCGGCGATGGCGTTGTCCGGCAGGACGGTTATAAACCGCACCTGCTGCCCGTAATTTGCCAGGGAGACGGCCACATTCGCTTCGCCGCCGCCAAAGGTCGCCTCCAAGTGGGGACTTTGGAAAAAACGTTCCTGTCCTGGGGCTTTTAGCCGCAGCATGACCTCGCCAAAGGTCGCAATCATTATTTCATCACCCCTATCTCTGCAACAGGTGCAGGCCGAATCCGCACGCCTGTGTTTTTAAGTACACTGTGTTCAGTGTCCCGTTTTTGTAGCGGAAGCTATCCATGTCTGCCGCGATTCCTCGTTTCGCCAGATGACTTACGGCGACAGGGATGCTGTTCGTCCAGATGGCGATATGCCCATACTCGCCATGCTTTTTTTCCCGGCAGATCTCAATGCCGCTTCCCGCAAACACAGAGGAGCTTCCGGACCTGATCGGAAAGCCGAAAGCAGAGGAAAAGACCTCCGCCGCCTCTTCGGCGTTGCCGCCCTCTCCGCAGTAGACGCCCACATGGGCCAGGTCAAAGCCCAGCATCGCATCTATCGCAACCCTGGCCGAGGCGGTGATAGCCCTGAAATCGCCCGCGTCCGCCTGCTTCCTGTCGCAGATCCAGCTGCCGCCGACAGCGTGTACGAATGGCCGGCGAATATACTCAGCCACGTTGCTGTTTCCGATCCCTCCGGTGGGAATGAACTTGATCCCCGCCGATCTGTACGGTGCGTACAGCGCCGCACAGCCTTCCACGCCGCCGTAGACGTTGGCAGGAAAGAATTTCAGGATCTTCAAGCCGTAAGAGAGCGCCTTTTCGATCTCGGACGGCGAAACGACGCCAGGGACCACCGGCACATCGTGGGAACAGCACCAATCCACCACATGCTCGTTGAAGCCGGGAGAAACGATGAATCTTGCCCCCGCTTCCACCGCGCTGCGGCACGCTTCCAGCGACAGCACAGTACCCGCGCCCACGAGAATATCTTGGCACTCAGCCGCCGTCCTGCGGATGCTTTCCAACGCGCTGTCGGTACGCATGGTGATCTCCGCTACATCGATCCCACCCTGCAAAAGGGCATCGGCAACGCCCGGCGCGTTCGCCGCGTTGTTCATCACGATCACAGGGACCAGTCCGCAATTTCCAATTCTGTCAAGAGCTGTCATGATTTTTTCGCCTTTATTTATTTCATTATACGGAATGCTAATTTTTTTATCTGGCATAATCATTATAAATGCTGCTTCCCGGCTTGTCAACAATTTCTGCGTAGTCAAACTAAATAAATCAAACCGTATCGATTCTTACACAATAACTATATTTCCATTTTTATGAAGTTATTATCTCATTATACGGAACAAAATTGACGCAATAATTTCCAGCCGATTGCAAAGACCTTGTTTGCTTTTTGGGAATATATGTATTATAATTTAATAAATCGTGAAATCAGAATTGGAGGGGTCATCATGGCAGGAAAGCAGGGGACCCATGTCCTCAGCCGCGCTCTAGCGATTATTGATTTTCTTGCGCTCCATCCCCACGGCGTATCTCTCACAGATATCGCCACTTCGACCAGCCTTCCCAAAAGCACTGCCCATCGGATCCTTGCGGAGCTGATGGACGCGGGGTATGTGCTCAGGACCGAGGAGAGCATCTATTCTCTCTCTTTTAAGGTCTGTGAGCTTTCTTACCGCGTTCTGTCCGGCCTGGATATACTGGAGATCGCAACGCCGGTAATCAAGCATCTGTGCAATCGCGTCTGCGAGACTGTACATTTGGTCGCTCCTTCAGGCGTCGATGTAGTCTATCTCCGAAAGGACGAACCGATCCAGGCCGCCATCCGCACTATGTCTTACATCGGCATGCGGCGTCCCATGTACTGTACCGCCGCCGGCAAGAGCATGCTCGCGATCTGCTCGGAGGAACAACGTATGAGCATTTGGAAAAAGAGCCAGATCTACAAGTTCACCGACCACACCATCACCAATTACCGGGAAATGGCCAAGAATCTGGATGAAGCCCAGCGTTTGGGGTATGCCATTGATGACGAGGAAAACGAACCAGGCGTCCGCTGCGTGGCCAGCGCCATCAAGGATCATTTCGGCAATCCTGTCGGTGCCATCAGCATCACTGCGCCAACCAACCGCATGACCCCCGAAAAGATCCAGGAGCTGGCTGTCTGTGTCAAAGAGGCGGCAAACAGTGTTTCCCTCGCTATGGGATACGGGATCAGCCACAACTGAAGCGTGAAAAGGAGGAAACGACAGCATGACAAACCAGGAATTGCTGGATCGAATCGACAAAAACGCCACCTATATCCGGGAACACCGCCCGCTTTCCGAGGCAGAAATCAAGCAGCTGGACGCCTACTATAAGATAGGAACGACGTACAGCTCCAACGCCCTGGAGGGAAACTCCCTCACTCTCTCGGAGACGAAAGTGCTTCTGGAGGACGGCATTACCGTAGGCGGAAAGCCTCTGCGCGACTGCTGCGAGGCGGCAGGCCACGGGAGAGCGTATGATCACATGGTCTCGCTGGCCCGAAGCGAGGATTTTCAGCTTACGGAGGATGTAATAAAGCGGCTTCACTTTCTGTTCTACAGCGGCATAGATGCCGAGGAGGCCGGACAGTACCGCAAAGGGCAGGTGTTCATCTCCGGCACGGAGTATGTGCCGCCGGCCGCCGCGGACGTACCGGTCCAAATGGCTGGGCTGATACGGGATTTGAAGCAGAAACAGGCTGCGCTACATCCCGTAGAATTCGCCGCCTATGCCCATCGGCGGCTCGTTGACATCCACCCATTCCAGGATGGCAATGGACGGACGGCACGGCTGCTGATGAACCTGCTCCTGATCCGGCAGGGATTTTGTGTAGTTTCCATCCCGCCCATTCTCCGGCATGATTATATCGCCGCATTGCAGCTTGCACAAAGAAGCGGGGACCCGTCCGACGAGGCGTTTGTCCGCCTGATCGCGGAGTGCGAGCTGGAAGCGCAAAAGGACTATTGCCGGATGTTCAAGATCCAGCTGCCCGGCAGAGATGACTGTCTCGCAGATAAAGCCGTCCGTACTCGCTCAACTGAAACAGCTCACGGCGGCCATAGTGAACTCCCTGATACAGCGGATAGAGGTCCACGAGAGCGAGAAGTCTCACAAACATAATCGTGTCAAGGTGAATATCTGCTTCACCACGGTAGGTCTGATAGACCTGTCGACAGAGCAGGAGATCGTACAGATCATGGAGGAAATGCGCTGTAACCCCCAGAATATAAGGCTTCCGGCATGAAAAACGGATACGGTGCAGCCCCTCAATGGGACTACACCGTATCATTTCGAAAATATTTCCTTATCCGCCTCCGCCTTTTGGGCGGAGGCGCTTTGTGCTGCAGCGGGCTGCGGCTCATTCCATGCTGTGAGTGGCTTTGCTATTTACAGCATGGACAAATAGAGGTTTCCGTAGTCAAAAGCCCAGGACTCGCAGCTGTAATCCACGCTCATGGCGTTCTGGATCAGGTGCTCCAGGGCGGGCTTGTTGTTGTAGTACACGTCGATGGCCCGGCGGCAGGCGTCGGACATATCCAGGCTGTCGGCCCACTGGAAGGTGAAGCCCGTGCCCTCGCCGGTGTACTGGTTGTAGGGCTGGACCGTATCCCGCAGGCCGCCGGTCTCCCGGACGATGGGCAGGGTGCCGTAGGCCATGGAGATCAGCTGGGAGATGCCGCAGGGCTCGAATTTGGAGGGCATCAGGAAGAAGTCGCACCCGGCGTAGATGTGGTGGCTCAGATCGTCGTCGTAGCCGATCCAGGCGCAGGCCCGGCCCGGGTGACGGCTTTCCAGTCCCCGGAGCCATTCCTCATACTTCCTGTTGCCGTTGCCCAGCAGCACAAAGGCGCAGTCGGTGTCCCACAGGATCTGGTCGATGGCCCCCATCACCAGCTCCAGGCCCTTCTGCTCCACCAGGCGGGTCACCATGCCGATCAGGGGCCGGTCCAGATTGACCTCCAGTCCGGTCTCCTCCATGAGGGCGGCCTTGCACTTGGCCTTGCCCTGCATCTTGGACTTGGTATAGTTGGCGGGGATACGCTTGTCCGTGCCCGGCCGCCAGACCGCCCGGTCGATGCCGTTGACGATGCCGTCCACGTCCCCCCGCAGGGCCAGCACCGGGTCCAGGCCCTCGCCGTATTCCCAGGTGCAGATCTCCCGGGCGTAGGAGGGACTGACCGTGTTCACCCGGTCCGCCATCACGCAGCCGGCCTTCAAAAAGTCCGCCATGCCGTACCGCTCCATGAGCCCCAGGCAGCCGTCCGGGATGCTGAGAAAGTCCTGGACAAAGTCGAATTTGCAAAGGCCCTGATAGGCAATGTTGTGGATGGTCAGCAGGGTCTTGGTGCCGCCCATGGGGGAGTCGATGTACTGGGTCTTCAAAAGCAAGGGCAGCATGCCCGTGTGCCAGTCGTTGCAGTGCATCACGTCGGGGATGAAGTCCAGCCGGAACAGGGCCTCCGGCACGGCCCGGGTGAAGAAGGCGTACTGCTCGCCCTCCCGGTCGGGCATGTAGATGGGGCCGGAGAAGTATTCCTCGTTCTCGATGAGCCATATGCATACCCCGTCCAGCTCCAGCTTGTTCACGCCCACGAACTTGGTCCGCCAGCCCAGGGATACGTAAAAGCTGAACAGGTATTCCACCCGGTCCCCGTACCGCTCCTTGATGATCCGGTGATAGGGGATCATGACCCGGGCGTCGAAGCCCAGCTTGTTGAGATACTTGGGCAGGGTGCCCACCACGTCGGCCAGACCGCCGGTCTTGGCCAGGGGCGCGCACTCCGCGGCGGTGAGCAGGATGCGGGCGGGCCGGTCCAGGCCCTTTTCAGCGGCGGCTGCCGCCAGCCGCTCTCTTATTTCTTTGACTTGCATGGCTTTTTCTCCTCCACAAATTCAAAGTATTGCGCCGACAGCGGCGGCAGAGGCACATGGGCCCGATGGGAGAACTCCCGGAAGCCCTTGGCCTCGTATTTGATCCTGCCCAGCTTCCGGCCCCAGCCGCCGAATTTTTCATCGTCGCTGTTGAGGATGCGTTTCAGCTTCCCGGCGCAGGGCAGGCCGATGACGAAATCGTCGTAGTCCATGGGGGTGAAGTTGCACACGCACACCACGGGCTTGGCCTTGCCGGACTTGTCCTTAGGCCAGCGGATGAAGGCGATGGAGCTTTTGTCCTTGTCGTCGGGGTTGAGCCAGGTAAAGCCCTCCCAGCTGTCCTCGATCTGCCACAGGGCCGGGTGGGTCCGGTACACCTTGCCCAGGGCCGCGCACCAGTCCTGGGTCTGCTTGTGCTTGGGGTAGTCCAGCAGCAGCCAGTCCAGCTGCTGTTCATAGTTCCACTCGATGAACTGGGCGAATTCCCCGCCCATGAAGGTCAGCTTCTTGCCCGGGTGGGCGAACTGGTAGCCGTACAGGGCCCGCAGGTTGGCGAACTTGTCCTCATACAGGCCCGACATCTTCTGGACCATAGAGCACTTGCCGTGGACCACCTCGTCGTGGGAGTAGGCCAGCACGTAGTACTCGGAGAAGGCGTACATCATGGAGAAGGTGAGCTTGTCGTGGTTGAAGGAGCGGAAGTAGGGGTCCAGCTTGAAGTAGTCCAGGGTGTCGTGCATGAAGCCCATATCCCACTTGAACGTGAAGCCCAGGCCCCCGTCGGACACCGGGGCGGTGATCTTGGCGTAGGCGGTGGACTCCTCCGCCACGGTGAAGCAGCCGGGGCACCGGTCCGCCACGGCGGTGTTGAACTGCTGCCAGAAGGAGTGGGCGTCGTAGTTGATGTTGCCGCCGTCCTTGTTGGGGACCCACTCGCCGGCCTTGCGGCCATAGTCCAGATACAGCATGGCGCTGACCGCGTCGCACCGGAGCCCGTCCACGTGGTACTGCTCCAGGAAGAACAGGGCCGACGTGATCAGAAAGCCCCGCACGTCGGGGCTGGCGTAGTCAAACACCAGCGTGCCCCACTCGGCGTGCTCGCCCATGCGGGGATCGGAGTACTCATACAGAGGCGTGCCGTCGAACCGGGCCAGACCGTGCTCGTCCCGGGGGAAGTGGGCCGCCACCCAGTCCACGATCACGCCGATGCCGGCCTGGTGGAGGATGTCCACAAAGGCCATGAAGTCCTGGGGCGTGCCGTAGCGGCTGGTGGGGGCGAAGTAGCCTGTGGCCTGATAGCCCCAGCTGCCCACAAAGGGGAATTCGGTGATGGGCAGCAGCTCCACATGGGTATAGCCCATCTGCCGGCAGTAGTCCGCCAGGATGGGCGCGATGTTCTTATAGTTGGGGAAGGTCTCCCCCTCGTTGAGCCGCCAGGAGCCGATGTGCAGCTCGTAGATGTTCATGGGCTCGGTCCGGGGGCTGGCCTTGGGCCGGGCCTGCATCCACTTGTCGTCGGCCCAGTCGTATCCGTCGATGGTCCAGACTTTGGAGCCGGTGGCCGGACCGGTCTCGGCGTGGAAAGCGAACGGGTCCGCTTTCAGGATCCGCCGGCCGTCCGGGCCGGTGACGGAGTATTTGTAGATCTGTCCCCGCTTGGCGCCGGGGACCGTGGCGGTCCAGTAACCCTCAAAGTCCCGTGTCATGGGCGCGGCGGCGGCGTCCCAGTAGTTGAAGTCTCCCACCACGGAGACGGCCTGGGCGTTGGGCGCCCAGACCCGGAAAGTGAAGCCCTCTTCGGCCGGATGGCAGCCCAGGGTCTCGTAGGCCCGGTATGTACAGTCGTTCAAAACGCTCATGGCGGTGTTTCTCCCCTCGATAGAATTGGCGCCAGTTGTGATATTCACCAAAGCTATCATATACCATCCGGGAAGATTTTTCAATAATTGACAGAAGAAAGATGTTATATTAAAATAAAAATAATTTTCCTCACACCGGCTCACACCGGGAAGATGTCCGCGGCGGAGACCTCGAAGGCCTGCCGCTGGAAGCTCTCCCCGTCGATGACCTTGGTATAGGCCCGGCTCTGGAGCCGGCCCCGGACGGCCAGCTGGGTCCCAACAGGGGACTGGGCCACGTCCCGGGCCTGCTGGCCCCAGGCGATGATGGGGATATAGTCGCTGCGCCGGTACCGGCGGGGCACCGCCAGGATGATGTCGCAGATCTCCCGGCCCATGGGGGTCACCCGCAGGATGGGAGGCTTGCAGACCGCGCCAGTGAGGGCGATGCGGTTCTCGTCGGCCTCGCCCGGGCCGATCTCCCTGGCGTAGATGGTGAGCACCAGGCGGTTGCCAACGCCGCTCTTGTTGTTGAACGAACGCAGCTCCCCCGTCACCCGCACGGGGCCCGCCTGCAGCAGGTCATCGTCCGGCAGTATCTCCCGGCGGGCCACGATGTTGAGCGTATCCGCCGTGCCGCTGAGCCGGCAGGTCTCCAGAGGAAAGGTGTAAAACCGGATGCCCCGGCTGTCGTGGGAATAGCGGGGGAGCGCGGCCGCCCGGCCGCACAGCTCCGCCCGGTTGGTGACGAATACCTCGTCCATGGCGGCACCTCACAAGCGTTGATATCTCAGCTTATGAGCTGTCAGGGGCGGATATGATAAAAGCGTAAGATGGACGGAGACAAGCGAAGCCCGGTCAGGGCGAGCTGCGCGTCGTTCACGCGCGTCAAAGTCAAAAACCGCTGGACGACAGGTTTTTGACTTTCTGCCGGCGGGATTCACTTCCGCCGAGCAGTTTAAGAAACAAAATACGGGCACTTTGGAGCCCATAAGGAGGAATTAAGTTATGGAATTGAGCGAGATTCTGCGCCGGTGCGATCACACCCTGCTGCGGCAGGACGCCACGGTCCGGGAGATCCGGCAGCTTTGCGACGAGGCCATCCGCTATAACTGCGCCAGCGTCTGCATCCCCCCCTGCCATGTGGCGGGGGCCAAGCGGTATGTGGGCCCGAAGATGGCCGTGTGCACGGTGATCGGCTTCCCCAACGGCTACAACACCACCGCCGTAAAGGTCCAGGAGGCCCGGGACGCCATCGCAAACGGTGCCTCGGAGATCGACATGGTCATCAACCTGGCCATGGTCAAGGACGGCTGCTGGGACGACGTGCTCAAGGAGATCGAGGCGGTCCGGGATGCCACCCAGGGCTACATCCTGAAGGTCATCATCGAGACCTGCCTGCTCACCGAGGAGGAGAAGCGAAAGATGTGCGAGGTGGTGTCCTCCTCCGGGGCGGACTACATCAAGACATCCACGGGCTTTTCCACTGGCGGGGCCACCCGGGAGGATGTGAAGCTGCTGCGGGACTGCTGCGGCCCCCATGTGAAGGTGAAGGCATCCGGCGGCATCAAGACCATGCAGGACGCGGAGGACATGATCAACCTGGGCGCGGAGCGGCTGGGTACCAGCCGGATCGTGAAGCTGGCCATCGAGATGGAGAAGGCGGCGGTGGCCGCCATGCCCGCCCCGGCCGCCCCGGTGACGGCGCCCGCCCCCGCCCCGGCGGCTCCCGATCCGGAGCCTGAGGCGGAGGCCCCCGACTGGCCCGCCGCGGAGCAGGCTCCCTCAGAGGGGCCGGTGGAATACTGAGCCGTACAAAAGCCGGGCCAGAGCACACCCGGGCACGCTGAGCAATAGCCAGTAGAGCGTGTACCGGGCGCACACCTGCCCGTAAAGATTCAAGGGCTGGCGGGAGTAGTCCCACACGCCCCAGCCCAGCGTCACGTTGACCACCGCGCCGGAGAGGAATTCCAGCGCGGTGATCACCAGCGCGCACCAGACGTACCGTACCGGCTCCGGCAGTCCGGGCCGGAGGGCGATCAGGTACATGAATACGAAGCAGACCCCGCCGGTCAAAAGCATGGTCCAGTGGGTCCGGCCCCGCCAGGCCAGCTCGATCAGGCCATAGGCCGCGCCGCCCAGCGTGAGGACGGCGGATAATTCCAAAGCTCTCATACCCATGTTTTTCCCCCAATCTGGGGAAAATAGACTTGACAAAGCCCACCGGGACTGGTATATTATTCAGGCACGAAGCAGGACGCGGCGGTATCCGTCCTCGCCCGGCCGCCATGTGGAGCGCGCCGCGGCAGCAAGACCCAATGATCGGTCATGCGCGGATACGTCACGTATCCGCGCTTTTGTTATCAAAAAGGAGGTGCTCTGGCAATAGCGAACATGACACATCCTCTCAACGAGGATATCCGGGAACCGCAGGTGCGGCTGATCGCCGACGACGGCGAGCAGCTGGGGATCATGTCCTCGGATGAGGCGCTGAAGATCGCCGAGGAGCGGGACCTTGACCTGGTGATGATCTCCCCCCAGGCGAAGCCGCCTGTGTGCAAGATCATGGACTACGGCAAGTATCGTTTCGAGCAGTCCAAGCGGGAGAAAGAGGCCCGGAAGAACCAGCACGTCATTGAGGTCAAGGAGATACGCATGTCGCCGTCCATCGGCGAGAACGACTTCTTGGTCAAGCTTCGCAACGGCCAGAAATTCCTGGCCGAGGGCAACCGCCTGAAGGTAACGGTGCGGTTCCGCGGCCGTGAGATGGCGCATACGGACCTGGGCAGGCAGCTTCTGGAGCGGTTTGCCGCGGAGTGCGCCGAGATCGCCAAGTTAGACAAGGGCGCCAAGCTGGAGGGCCGGCTCATGACCGAGTTCCTCTCGCCCAAAGCCCAGACCCCGCCTAAGAAACAGCCCAAGCAAGAAAAAGCAAAGGAGACGAACTGATATGCCGAAACTGAAGACCCACAGCGCTTCCAAAAAGCGTTTTTCCCTGACCAAGAACGGCAAGGTCAAGCGCGCCCACGCCTTCAAGAGCCATCTGCTCAACGGCCACGGCAAGACCACCAAGCGTAAGCGCGGCCTGCGCAAGGGCGCCTACGCCGACAGCACCAATGCCGCCACCGTCAAGCGCATGATCCCGTACAAATAAGGAGGATAACGAAAGATGGCACGTATCAAGGGCGCGATGATGACGCGCAAGCACAGAAATAAAGTCCTTGGCATGGCCAAGGGTTACTGGGGCAGCAAGTCCCGTCACTATAAGATGGCTAACCAGGCCGTGATGAAGAGCCTGCGTTACGCCTATGTGGGCCGCAAGCAGCGCAAGCGCGATTTCCGCCAGCTTTGGATCGCCCGCATCAGCGCGGCCTGCAAGCTCAACGGCATCAACTACTCCCGCTTCATGTACGGTCTGAAGCAGGCCGGCGTGCAGATGAACCGGAAGATGCTGTCCGAGACCGCGATCAACGACCCCGCCGCTTTCACCGCCCTGGTGGAGAAGGCCAAGGCCGCTCTGTGAGATAAAAGCAACGATCCCCCGTCCAACGGACGGGGGACCTTTTTATAAAAAAGACGCCGCGCCGCTCCATCGGAGCGGCGCGGGATCATTTTTTGACGGATGGTCAGGACCGTTCAGCCAATGTGCTGATACAGGCGGTGCAGACGTTCTTGCCTTTGTAGGTGATGATATTCTTGGAGCTGTCGCAGAACACGCAGGCGGGCTGATATTTCTTCAGCATGATGGTGTCCTCGGAGACGAAGATCTCCAGGGCGTCCCGTTCCGCGATGTCCAGTGTCCGCCGCAGCTCGATGGGCAATACGATGCGACCCAATTCGTCCACCTTTCGCACGATACCGGTAGACTTCATACGATCTCCCCCTATACCAGATATTCCTATGGAGAAACCTACCATACTAAACGGCGAAAGTCAACGGGGCAGAGAGGCCGCCGATGCAAGTTTGTTAAATATTGACTATACGTTACCTTTCGGGAAAAACCAGAAAAAGGAAGAGAATCAAAAAATTACCAAAACCGACCGGCGTCCGCCTCACATGGACTCCGGCGCGGACACGCCCAGGATGCCCAGGGCGTTGGACAGGATCTGCTTCACGGCGGCGGCCAGGGCCAGCCGGGACCGGGCCAGGTCGGGCTGTTCGCCCCGGATGCGGCAGGCGTTATAGAACTTATGGAACCGGGAGGCCAGCTCCGTGGCGTAACGGTTGATACGGGAGGGGTCCAGCTCCGCCGCCGCGCCCCGTATCTCCCCGGGGAAGGCGGCGATGGCCCGGATGAGCTCCCGCTCCTGGACCGTGGTCAGCACCGACGCGTCCGCCTGCTCCGCCGGGGCCAGGCCGTCGGCGGCCAGGGTGGCCAGCAGGGAGCAGATCCGGGCGTGGGCGTACTGGACATAGTAGACCGGATTCTCGCTGTCCTGGCGCACCGCCAGGTCCAGGTCGAATTCCAGGTGGCTGCCGGGGCTGGCGTTGAAGAAGTACCGGCAGGGGTCTCGGCCGATCTCGTCCATCAGGTCCGCCAAGGTGAGGGCCTTGCCCGTGCGCTTGGAAACCTTCACGGTCTCGCCGTTTCTCGTCAGGCGAACCATCTGCATGATGAGAAAGTCCAGGTTTCGTCCGTTCAGGCCCAGCTCCGGGCACTGCATGGTCCGGCCGAAGCGGATGGCGTGGCCGTGGTGGTCCGCGCCCCACACGTCCACTACCCGGTCGAAGCCACGCTCCACGAATTTGTTGCGGTGGTAGGCGATGTCCACGGCGTAATAGGTCCAGGTGCCGTCGGCCCGGCGCATGCACTCGTCCTTGTCCGCGCCGAAGTCCGTGTTGCGAAGCCACAGCTGCCCGTCCTTTTCATAGGTATGGCCGGATCTGGTCAGGATGTCCACGGTCTCGGCCACATAGCCGGACTGGTGCAGCTCCGTCTCCAAAAACCATCGGTCAAAGGTGATGCCGTACCGCTCCAGGTCCGTCCGCATCCGTTCGATGTTTCGGGGCAGGCCGTAAGATACGAAGGCTGCCTGCCGGTCGGCGGGGGACATGGCGTCGTACTTGTCCCCGTCTTTTTCGTATATCTCCCGGGCCAGGTCTTTGATGTCGTCCCCGTGATAGCCGTTATCGGGGAACGCCACCGCGTCCTCCCCGTGGAGAAGCTGCAGATACCGGGCCTCCAGGGACTGGCCGAACAGCTCCACCTGGTGGCCGGCGTTGTTGACGTAGAACTCCCGCCACACGTCCCAGCCGGCCCAGTCCAGCACGGCGGCCATGGTGTCGCCCAGCACGCCGCCCCGGGCGTTGCCGATGGTCATGGGGCCAGTGGGGTTGGCGGAGACGAATTCCACCATCACCCGCTTGCCGTTTCGCTGTTCCGCCCGGCCGTAGGCGTCCCCCTCGGTCTTCACCGCCTCCAGTACGGCGGAATACCAGCCGTCTCCCAGCCGGAAATTCAAAAAGCCGGGGCCGGCGGCCTCGGCGGCGGTGAAAAAGGTCCCGTCCAAGGTCAGACCGGCCAGGACCTGGTCCGCGATGGCCCGGGGGCTCATGTGCAGAGCCTTGGCCCCGGCCATGGCGTGGTTGGCGGCGAAGTCGCCGTTTTCGGTGTTCTTGGGAATGGATACGGACCCGGACACGCCCTCCAGGGCGGGGACCGCTTTTTTGATCAGCTCGTCAACGCTGGATTTTGCCCGTTCGATCAGGTCAGCCATTTGTCTTCTCTTTCACATTGATCTTGAATTTGTTCCGGCCCATGGGGGTGTGGTTGAAGTCGATGTCGTAGTCCAGCTCCATGGTGCCCCCGTGCTCGTCCAGCCGGGCGTCGATGCGGCGGGTGTCCACCCCCATGGTGGCGCTGCCGTAGGGGGTCTCATACAGGAAGAAGTCTTTCTGCCCCTCCCGGAACACCATCTCGGAGTTGAGGCTGCCCTCCCGGCGCAGGACCACGCCCATGGGACTGATGGTGAAGGTGGTGCGGGTGCCGTCCAGCCCGGTCAGGTCGCTCTCCTCGTAGGTAAAGCGGCTCTCGCCGTTCTCAAAGCCGTACTGGCCCGCGGTCACCAGCTCCACCGCGTCCTTCTGGCCGGAGGGGTCCCGCTGGATACCGGTTATGGAAATGATAACGTCACGCATATTCATGTGGTCCATCATAATACAAAACTTCCCCCAACACAAGCAAAAAATAACAGTTGGAAGTGATTTTCCATTGACAAATCCGCACTTTTGTGGAACGATAGAGTAGAGGGAGCAGAGGCGCTGTGTTCCGCCGGAGCGGAGGCGGGATATAGCACATTATAGCATGAACGCGCTATAATGCAAATAGGTGAACGGCCCGGCAGGGCTGTTGGACGCAACAAGAGGAGGTGAGCGGCGTGACGATCGATCTTACCGAAAAAGAGTTTCGGCGGCTTTTGGATCTTGTGTACGTGGGAGACTGGATACTCAACTCCGCAAGGGGCGAGGACCGCTTCGAGGACTATGACATGCTGCAGGAGAAGCTGTTCGCCTTGTGCCCCCAGGTAGGCATGACCGCGCTGGTGGAGCGCTGGCAGGGCCATGTGTTCCCCTCCCGGGCCTATGAGGAGGGGGGCATCCACGAGGCCATCGCGGACTATGAGGACGCGGTGTTCTTCGACATCCTGGCGGAGGAGCTTGCCCGCCGCGATATGGAGGGCGAGGGACTGGACGCCGGCAATGAGTCGGAGCTGATGAACCGCATCGAGGAGTATTACAGCGAATTTGAACAGCACGGCATCGACAACCTGACCGTGGAGCAATAGCCAACAGCGGCGCCCGGCGTTTTCCCGGGCGCCTTTTTATCCTTGATAAGTTTACATAATATTATCCAGATCCTCCACAGCACGCTCCAGGGTGAAGCCACGGCCACGGACCTCCTTCACCTGGGTGATGGTGATGAAGGCCGCCGGATCGATCTTCTGGACCAGCTCCTTGGCGGCGAACAGCTTCCGGTAGGGGATCACGCACAGCACCCCCATCTGGCTCTGGCCCAGCGCGCCGGTCTTGATGGGGACCATGGTGGCCCCGGCCTGCAGGCCGGTCAGGACGCGCCGGCGGATGGCCTCATACTGGCCGGAGATGATGAAAAGCTGTATCTGGGCCTGGCCCAGGATCATCACCTTGTCCAGCGCCAGAGACTCCAGCACCAGCACCACCAGCCCGTACAATATGGGCTCCGGCCGGGAGAACAGCGCCTGGCCGCCGATCACCAGCACGTCCATCAGATATACGCAGATGGACACGGGGATATGGGTCCACTTGTGGAGCATGAGACTGGCGATGTCCATCCCGCCGGTGGAGGACCCCACCCGCATTACGATCCCCAGGGCCACGCCCATCAGCACCCCGGCGAACAGCGCCGCCAGCAGGGCGTTATCGGTGAGGCGGTCTATGCCGGGGATACGCTGGACCAGCCCCAGGAACATCGGGTACAGCAGAGAGCTGGCCAGGGTGGTGGTCACCAGCTTCCGACCCAGGACCGCCCCGCCGGCCAGCAGCAGCAGTCCGTTCAGGACCAGCACGATGACGGCCATGTCCACCCCCAGCAGCCGGGATAAAACGATGGCGAGACCGGTGGTACCCCCCATGATGATGTCATGGGGCATAATAAAAGCCGCCACCGTGAAGGCCAGCAGACAGTTGCCCGCCAGAATGCAGAACGCGGTCCACAGGGATCCTGGCAGATCCTTTTTGATCCGGTCGATACGATCATCTCCTTGCGCTTGTGTTCACAGGAGAGTATATGCTAAAATCCTGATTTTGGCAAATATTCCGGGCGGGCCGCATAAAACCCGCCTTTTGCCGCACAATAGAGGCGGTGATAAAAATATGAACATGACCAACCGGGAATATAACGAATATATCAAGGGCATGGCTCCCAAATCGCCCCTGGCGGGGGATCTGGTCAAGGCCTTTGTGGTAGGCGGGCTCATCTGCTGCCTTGGCGAGGGGCTGAGCATGCTCTATCAGGACTTCGCGGGCCTGGCCCAGGAGGACGCCGCCACGGCGGTGAGCATGACGCTGGTGTTCCTGTCCGCGCTGCTGACGGGCCTGAACGTGTACGACAAGCTGGCCCGGTTCGCCGGGGCGGGGACCCTGGTGCCCATCACGGGCTTTGCCAACTCCGTGGTGAGTCCGGCCCTGGAATTCAAGACCGAGGGGTTCATCCTGGGCACGGCGGCGAAGATGTTCACCATCGCCGGGCCGGTGATCACCTTCGGCATCACCGCCAGCGTGATCTATGGCCTCATCCTGTGCCTGCTGCAATGAAAAAGGTCCCCGCCCAATGGGCGGGGACGCGGGCGTTCGTTTGATTCATTTCATGTGGTACGCCGCCACCACGCTGGAGACCAGGATGCCGTCCACCTCTCCCAGCATGAGGGCGTTGAACAGGCCGTCGGTATTGGTCTGATAAATGACGGAGCCCAAGTCCTCCACAAAGCCCTTGTTCTGGTACAGCACGTCCTGATCCGCCACGGTGACGCCCAGGATCTTGCCCTTGAGATTACCCCGGCGGCGGATGTTGCTGCCGGAGCGGGATACCAGCACGTACTGGCTGGTCAGGTAGGCGGGGGAGTAGTCGAAGTCTGTGGACAGGTCCGCCTCGGGTACCGCCATGGCGATGTCGATGTTGCCGGCGTTCAGCTCGATCTCCGCGTCGGTGATGTCGATGGGATAGAAGGTGACGCCCCAGCCAAGGTAGCCGCAGATGTAGGTGATCAGGTCGATGTCGAAGCCCAGGAAACTGTCGTTCTGGATATAGCTCATGGGCACGTTGCCCAGATCCACTCCCACGGTGACGAAGCGCTGCTCCCGCTCTTCGCCCAGCTCCGCCAGCGCGTCGGCGTCGCCCTTGACGCTGATCAGGTTCTCCCCGAACCACTTGACGGACAGGGACCGCAGGGTGTTGGTGGCGGCCAGCTCCTTCATGGCCGCGGACACGAATTGCTGCAGATGGTCGCCCTTGCGGAAGGCGATGTAGTAGCTGCCCTCGCCGCTGTACTCGTCGATGACCCGATAGCCCCCCGCGCCGTAGCTGCAGCCGGCGGCGGGCAGAAGCATGGCAAGGCACAGGATAAGGCAGATACCGGCCCGCAGCGTCTTCATGGCGCATCCTCCTTAAAAAAGTAAAAGCCGCACGCGATCGTGCGGCTTTTATAGTATACGAAAACGGATGTAAAATCAAGGGGCTGTCCGGTCAATTCTGATTGTAGCTGTCCAAAAACCGCCTTGTCCGCTCCTGGGTGGGAGCGCCGATCACCTGCTCCGGGTCCCCGGATTCCACCACCACGCCTCCGTCCATGAAGATCACGTGGCTGGACACATCCCGGGCGAAGGCCATCTCGTGGGTGACGATGATCATGGTGGTCTGCCGCTGGGCCAGCTGCCGGATCACCCGCAGCACCTCCTGGGTCAGCTCCGGGTCCAGGGCGGAGGTGGGCTCGTCAAAGCACAGGATGTCCGGCCGCAGGGCCAGGGCCCGGGCGATGGCCACCCGCTGCTGCTGGCCGCCGGAGAGCTGGTGGGGGTAGTTGTCCATCCGGTCGGACAGGCCCATCTGACCCAGAAGCTGCCGGGCCTCCGCCTCGATGCGGCCGAAGAGCTCTTTTTTCCTGGCCTTGTAATCCGGGTCCTCCCTGGCCAGGAGCTTTCCCGCCAAGGTCACGTTTTCCAGGGCCGTATACTGGGGGAACAGGTTGAACGACTGGAACACCAGCCCGAAATGCAGCCGCTTGCGGCGTATCTCCGCCTCCCGCTGGGTGGCCGGGTCCGCCGCGTCGAACAGCGTCTCGCCGTTCACCGCGATGGAGCCCCCGTCGGGCCGCTCCAGAAAATTCAGGCACCGCAGCAGGGTGGTCTTGCCGGAGCCGGAGGAGCCGATGATGGACACCACCTGCCCCCGCTCCAGGGAGAAGCTGATGTCCCGGAGGACCTGGGTCTTGCCAAAGCTCTTGCGTATGTCCTTTACTTCCAATATCGCCATGACACGGTCCTCCTTTCAGCGGAAATAGTCCAGCCGCTTTTCCAGCCGTCCCAGCGCCACGGTGACGATACCGTTGAAGATCAGGTAATACACGGCGGTGAAAAACAGCGGCCACAATGCTCCGGCGATGCCGTGGGAGCCTTTCAAAAACGACTGGCCCGCCCAGATGATCTCCTGCAGGGCGATGATCCGGGCCAGGGCGGTGTCCTTGACCAGGGTGATGATCTCGTTGGACATGGGGGGCACGATGCGCTTGATCACCTGCAAAAGAGTCACCTTATAGAAGATCTGCCCTTTGGTCATGCCCAGCACCAGGCCCGCCTCCTGCTGGCCCACAGGTACGGACTGAATGCCGCCCCGGTATATCTCGGAAAAGTAGCAGGCATAGTTGAAGATGAAAGCGATGGCCGAGGCCAGAAACCGCCCGGTCTCCCCGCTGCCCCAGACGTTGTGGCCCAGGACCATGCCGGGGAAGTAGTAGATGATCAGAAGCTGTATCATCAAGGGCGTGCCCCGGACGATCCAGACGACGAGCCGGGTGAACAGGCTCAGGGGCTTGAAGCGGCTCATGGAGCCGAAAGCGATCACCAGACCCAGGGGGATGGCCCCCAGGCCCGTGACGAGAAACAGCTTCAAAGTCTGCAAAAAGCCCACGTTCAGGGCGTGGACCACGATGGGGAACTGTTGGAGCATCAATTGCATGAGAGGTACTCCTGTCGGTATGTTTTGGAAAGCCGGGGGAGAGACGCGCTCTCCCCCGGCCCGGAAAGACGGTATTTTACTTCTGCTCGATCAGGGACGCCTGTACGCCGTAGGTCTCGGCGATCTCCTCCATGGAGCCGTCGGCATAGCTCTCGGCAAAGAAGTCGTTCAGCGCGTCCGCCAGGTCGGAGCCCTTGCGGAAGCCCACGCCGTATTCCTCGCTGTTCAGGTTGACGGTGTTGATCAGATCGTCGTAGCTGGTGCCCTCGCCTACCATGGCGGCGGCCATCAGCAGATCGATCACGGCGGCGTCCGCCGTGCCGGCCTTGACCTGCAGCAGGGCGTCGGCCTGGGTCTGGACCTCGGTGAACTCATAGCCAAGGGCCTCCACCTGCTCCTTGCCGGCGCTGCCCACCTCCACGGCGAAGACCAGATCGGCCATGTCCTCGGCGGTCTCATAGTCGCCGGCCACGTCCGCGGGCAGGATCACAGTCTGGGCGTTGTTGCAGTAAGCGTTGGAGCACTCCATGGCGGTGGTGACCTCGTCGGTGAGGGTCATGCCGTTCCACACCACGTCGATGGACTTGTTTTTCAGCTCCAGCTCCTTGTTGTCCCAGTCGATCTCCACGAACTCGGCCTCCACGCCCAGGCTCTCGGCAAAGGCCTTGGCCATGTCCGCGTCAAAGCCGATCCAGTTGCCGTCCTCGTCCTTGTAGTCCATGGGCTCGAACTCGGTGATGCCCACCACCAGCGTGCCCTTGTCCTGGACATAGGCCAGATCGCTGTCCGCGTCGGCGGCGTCATCCGCTGCGGGTTCTTCGGCCTCGGCCGCATCCTCTTCCGCAGGCTCCTCGGCTTCTTCCTCAGCGGGCTCTTCGGTGGTTTCGGCCTCTTCCGTGGCGGGGGCTTCCGTGGCGTCCTCTTCGGCGGGGGCCTCGGTGGCTTCGGCTTCCGCTTCGGCGGGCTCCAGAACGTCGTCCTTCTTGGCCGCGCCGCAGGCGGTCACGCTCAGCAGCATCAGCGCTGCCAGGGTCAAGGCAAGTATCTTCTTCATGGTCGGATGTCCTCCTGTTATTTTTGACTATTCAGCATGCTACCACATTAGCGAGGTAAAGTAAACCCCTTTTTCGCATTTTGGAAAACTTTTTACATTTTGTTCACCCATGCCTTGCGCGGCATGGTACAATTGGTTGAGAATAGACAACTCTCTGCCTTTTGAACACGAAGGAGGCATATGCGTCATGGCGAAAAAGGCGTTGATCGTAGAGGACGACGGCAACATCTCGGAGCTTTTGCGGCTGTATCTGGAGCGGGACGGGTTCGAGGTGATGCAGGCGGCGGACGGCGGGCGCGGGGTGGACCTGGCCCGGAGCTGGACGCCGGACATCGTGCTGCTGGACATCATGCTGCCGGTGAAGGACGGCTGGCAGGTCTGCCGGGAGGTCCGGGGCTTTTCCAAGGCGCCCATCGTGATGCTCACCGCCAAGGGGGAGACCCGGGACAAGGTGGCGGGCCTGGAGATGGGGGCCGACGACTATATCACCAAGCCCTTTGAGATAAAGGAGCTGCTGGCCCGGGTCCACGCGGTGCTGCGCCGGACCGACGGGGCCCCGGAGGAAAAGAGCCGCCGGCTGGAATTCGACAAGCTGGTGGTGGATCTGGATTCCTATGAGCTGATCGTGAACGGCACGAAGATCGACACGCCCCCCAAGGAGATGGAGCTTTTGTTCCATCTGGCCTCCGCCCCCAACCGGGTCTACACCCGTAACCAGCTTCTGGACGAGGTATGGGGCTTTGACTACTTCGGGGACTCCCGGACCGTGGACGTGCACATCAAGCGTCTGCGGGAGAAGCTGGAGGGGGTATCCGATCAGTGGCGGCTGAAGACCGTCTGGGGCGTGGGATATAAATTCGAGGTCGGGGAAGCCTAGCCCATGAAGCGCAGCGTCTTTTTTCGGAACTTCATGATCACCACCGCCATGTTCGCGGCCTGCTTCGTGGCCTTCGGCGTGACCATGTTCCTGATGGGCCGGGCGTTTCTGATCCGGGAAAAGCAGGCGAATCTCTACGCCACGGCGGACGAGGTGCGCCTGTACGCCGAGGCCGTCCACGGGGACGGGGAAGAGGGACTGGACAGCTGGGACCTGCGGATGAATCTGGCGGCCATCGCCCAGAGCACCGGGGACCACATCTTTCTGTGCGACGCCTCCGGCACGGTGGTGTCCACCTCCGACCGGGAGGACGCCGCCCCCTACCTGGGCCGGCAGATGCCGGCGGCGGTGATGGAGCAGCTGGCCGAGACGGGCGGTTACCGGGGCGTGACAGACCTTGACGGTTTTTATCCGGGGATGTATTATGTTGTGGCCGAGCCCGTGGCCGGCGCGGACGGAGAGACGGCGGGGTACGTGTTCGTCAACTACGCCGGCTCCGGCTTTTTCAAGGTCTGGGGCGGGTTTTCCATGGCGTTCATCCTGGTGGCCGTAGGGGTGCTGGGGCTGGCGGTGGCCTTTGAGTACGCCAACGACCGGCGGCTGGCCCGGCCTCTGAACGAGATGGCAGAGGCGGCCCACCGATTTGCCCGGGGCGATTACAGCGCCCGGGTGAGCCCTTATCCGGACGAGGACGAGATCGGCACCCTGACCCAGGCCTTCAACACCATGGCCGACAGCCTGGAGCGCAACGAGTCCCGCCGCCGGGAGTTCATCGCCAACGTGTCCCACGAGCTGCGCACGCCCATGACCTCCATCGCCGGCTTCGCCGACGGGCTGCTGGACGGGACCATCCCCCCGGAAGAAGAGAAAAAATACCTGCAAACCATCTCCTCGGAGACGAAGCGGCTGGGCAGGCTTGTCCGGAGCATGCTGGATATGAGCCGGCTCCAGGACGGGGACCCGGCCCGGCGGGAGCAGGTGTTCGACCTGGGGGAGACGGTGCTGCAGACCCTGCTGAACTTCGAGAGCCGGGTGGACGAAAAGCACATGAGCGTGGATCTGGACATGCCGGAGGACGCCCTGCGGGTGAAAGGCGACGTGGACGCCTTGACACGGGTGGTGTATAATCTTCTGGACAACGCCATCAAATTCGCCGACGAGGGCTCGGAGCTGTCCGTGAGCCTGTGGAAAGAAAACGGCAAGGCCTACACGGCCATCCAGGACCGGGGCCAGACCATCCCCCGGGAGGAGCTGCCGCTGATCTTCGATCGGTTCCACAAGGCGGATAAGTCCCGCAGTCAGGACCGGGAGGGCGTGGGCCTGGGCCTGTACATGGTCCGGCAGATCCTGGCCGCCCACGATCAGGACATCTTCGTCACCAGCGAAAACGGCATGACCGTGTTCACCTTTACCCTGGCTCTGGCGGAGCCGGGCCGGGTCCCGGTCAGAACGGACGCAAATATGGGCCAGTAGATCTGGCTATAATGATAATGACAGAAACACGCAAGTGAGGAGGAGATCCGATGCCTCAGAACATGGAGCACCAGAGCGGCCTGTATGGCCAGGACCCCGCCGGCGCCAGCGCCTGGTATCAGCCCGCCGCGCCCCGGCCCGAGCCCGCGGCGTCCCCGCGCCGGGATATGACCGACGGGCAGCGGCGCCGCCATCGCCGGACCAAGGCGGTGACGCTGACCCTGTGCGCGCTGCTGGTCTGCGCCGCGGCTGCGGTGGTCGTGCTCAACAGCTCTCTTCTCCAGCGCATCCAGGACCTGCAGACAGCCGAGGACCGGCTGTACGGCGGTGCGGGGACGGATTTTGACTTTTCCTTCGGCTCCGACAGCGATATCTACGGCGCGCTGCCGGGCACGGAGTATGACGATTATAAGGAATATTTTGAAAACTACTATTCCTCCACCAACGAGATCGGCCTGCCCGCCGCCCCCACCGGCACCGGCGTGACCCTGAAGCTGAACACCCCCCGTGGAGAGAAGCTGTCCCTGCAGGAGGTCTACGACAAGGTCAGCCCCGCCGTGGTGGGCATCACCACCTATATCGACAAGCTGGAATACAGCTGGGGCACCGGCGTGGTCTTTGACGCGGACGCGGGCTATATCGTCACCAACACCCACATCCTCCAGGGCTGCGACGGCGCCAAGGTCATCCTGACCGATGGCCGGGAGCTGGAGGCCCGGCTGGTGGGCGCGGACGAGGCCAGCGATATCGCCGTGCTACAGGTGGAGGATAAGGGCGAGACGCTGACGGCGGCGGAATTCGGCCGGTCTGCCTCCCTGCGGGTGGGAGACGAGGTCTCCGCCATCGGCAACCCCCTGAGTCAGGCCTATACCGGAACCATGACCAACGGCATCATCTCCGCCATCGACCGGGACGTGACCTACGGCGGCCACTCCATGACCCTGCTGCAGACCAACGCCGCCCTGAACGAGGGCAATTCCGGCGGGCCGCTGATCAACGGGGAGGGCCAGGTCATCGGCATCACCAATATGAAGATCATGTCCGGCTACTTCACCACCGTGGAGGGCATCGGCTTCGCCATCCCCTCGGCGGTGGTCAAGCGGATCGCGGACCAGCTCATCGAAAACGGCATGATCCCCGGCGAGCCCACCATCGGCATCGTGGCGGGGGCGGTGGGCGCGGAGGCCCGGGCCCTGTACGACCTGCCGGCGGGCGTGTACGTGTCCGAGGTCAGCGAGGGCTCCGACGCGTTGGAGAAGGGCCTGCAGGTGGGCGACGTGATCACGAAGGTGAACGGCGAGGCCGTCTCCACGGTGGAGCAGGTGAACCTGATGAAGGAGGACATGGAGGTGGGCGACGGCCTGACCCTCACCGTCTTCCGGGATGGGGACACCTTCGAGCTGGAGGTGGAGCTGGTGGACAAGGCGGATATAAAATGAATAGGGTAAAGGCGGGACCTGGCGGTCCCGCCTTTCAGCGATGAAATAGTTTACATAATGTGTTCCTCCGCGCAGTCGTCCCGGACGCGCATGCCCATGTCCTCCCGGGTCCCGGTGGGGAATTTGGCGATACTGGTACTGTCGAACTTGGGAGCCAGGCGGCTCTCCGGGTCCAGGCGCGGATTGGCCCCTGTCACGTCAGGGCCGTGCCTTCAATTCTGGCTGTTGGACTGACTCTTGTTGGACTGGTTCTGGCTGTTGCGGTTTTGGGAATTGCTCTGGTTCTGGTTGTTGGACTGGTTCTTATTGGACTGGTTCTGGCTGTTGGATTTATTAGACATTGTTATATCACCTCGTTGGTAGTATGCCGCGCCGGGCCGCCGTTATGCACATGGTGGCTGCCAATGGGGCGGGCGTGCTGGGCAAATTGCCAAAAGTGGGGATTTTGAGGCCTATCCTTGGAAAAACGCCTTGACTTTTCCAGCGGCTTGCCGTTTAATATGTATTGTATGCAAAATGGCGCAAAAGGGGCTTTTTACCCGGCGCTGTGGACCTGTCTAATAAAATTTTCACAGGATAAAAGGAGGAAAACCGCGCAATGAAGTATGTCTATCTGTTCTCAGAGGGCAACGCCAACATGCGTGAGCTCCTGGGCGGCAAGGGCGCGAACCTGGCCGAGATGACCAACATCGGCCTGCCCGTTCCCCAGGGCTTCACCATCACCACCGAGGCCTGCACCCGTTACTATGACGACGGCAAGCAGATCGGCGAGGACATCCAGGCCCAGATCATGGAGTATATCGCCAAGCTGGAGGGCATCACCGGCAAGAAGTTCGGCGACGCCGAGAATCCCCTGCTGGTCTCCGTCCGTTCCGGTGCCCGGGCCTCTATGCCCGGCATGATGGACACCATCCTGAACCTCGGCCTGAACGAGACCGTGGTGGACGTGCTGGCCCGCAAGTCCGGCAACCCCCGCTGGGCTTGGGACTGCTATCGCCGCTTCATCCAGATGTATTCCGACGTGGTCATGGAGGTCGGCAAGAAGTACTTCGAGCAGCTCATCGACAAGATGAAAGAGGCCCGGGGCGTCACCCAGGACGTGGAGCTGACCGCCGACGACCTGAAGCAGCTGGCCGAGCAGTTCAAGGGCGAGTATAAGGAAAAGGTCGGCGCGGACTTCCCCACCGATCCCGTGGAGCAGCTGATGGGCGCCATCAAGGCCGTGTTCCGTTCCTGGGACAACCCCCGCGCCAACGTCTATCGCCGGGACAACGACATCCCCTATTCCTGGGGCACCGCCGTCAACGTCCAGTCCATGGCCTTCGGCAACATGGGCGACGACTGCGGCACCGGCGTGGCGTTCACCCGTAACCCCGCCACCGGCGAGAAGAAGCTGTTCGGTGAGTTTTTGACCAACGCCCAGGGCGAGGACGTGGTGGCCGGCGTGCGCACCCCCATGCCCATCAGCCAGATGGCCGAGAAGTTCCCCGACGCTTTCGCCCAGTTCCAGCAGGTCTGCAAGACTCTGGAGGATCACTATCACGACATGCAGGACATGGAGTTCACCGTGGAGCACGGCAAGCTCTATATGCTCCAGACCCGTAACGGCAAGCGCACCCCCGCCGCCGCCCTGAAGATCGCCTGCGACCTGGTGGACGAGGGCATGATCGACGAGAAGCAGGCCGTGGCCATGATCGAGCCCCGGTCCCTGGACGCGCTGCTGCATCCCCAGTTCGACGCCGAGGCTCTCAAGCGCACCGCCGTCATCGGCAAGGCGCTGGGCGCCTCCCCGGGCGCTGCCTCCGGCAAGATCGTCTTCACCGCTGAGGACGCCAAGGAATGGGCGGCCCGCGGTGAGAAGGTGGTCCTGGTCCGTCTGGAGACCTCTCCCGAGGACATCGAGGGCATGAAGGCCGCCCAGGGCATCCTGACCGTCCGCGGCGGCATGACCAGCCACGCGGCCGTCGTGGCCCGCGGTATGGGCACCTGCTGCGTCTCCGGCTGCGGCGACATCAAGATGGACGAGGAGAACAAGAAGTTCGAGCTGGCCGGCAAGACCTTCCATGAGGGCGACTGGCTGAGCCTGAACGGCTCCACCGGCGACATCTACGACGGCGCCGTGCCCACCGTGCCCGCCTCCATCAGCGGCGAGTTCGGCCGGGTCATGGGCTGGGCCGATAAGTACCGCCGTCTGGGCGTGCGCACCAATGCCGATACGCCGCATGACGCCGCCCAGGCCCGCAAGTTTGGCGCCCAGGGCATCGGCCTGTGCCGTACCGAGCACATGTTCTTCAACGAGGACCGTATCCCCGCCATCCGGGAGATGATCTGCTCCGACACCGTGGAGCAGCGCGAGAAGGCCCTGGCTAAGCTGGAGCCCATGCAGCAGTCCGACTTCGAGGGCATCTACGAGGCCATGGAGGGCTGCCCGGTGACCATCCGCTTCCTGGATCCCCCTCTGCACGAGTTCGTGCCCACCGAGGAGGCCGACATCGAGAAGCTGGCCAAGGATATGGGCAAGACCGTGACCGAGATCAAGGCCATCATCGCCAGCCTGCATGAGTTCAACCCCATGATGGGCCACCGCGGCTGCCGTCTGGCTGTCACCTATCCGGAGATCGCCGCCATGCAGACCCGCGCCGTCATCAAGGCCGCTCTGAACGTCCAGGCCAAGCACCCCGAGTGGAACATGGTCCCCGAGATCATGATCCCCCTGGTGGGCGAGGTCAAGGAGCTGAAGTACGTCAAGGACGTGGTGGTCAAGACCGCCGACGAGCTGATCGCCGCCGCCGGCTCCGACATGAAGTATTTGGTGGGCACCATGATCGAGATCCCGCGCGCCGCTCTGACCGCGGACGCCATCGCCAAGGAAGCCGCCTTCTTCTCCTTCGGCACCAACGACCTGACCCAGATGACCTTCGGCTTCTCCCGTGACGACGCCGGCAAGTTCCTGGG
>CANRBG010000017.1 GCA_947628805.1 uncultured Oscillospiraceae bacterium
TCGGAATCCCTTTATTTCAGTACATTTCAGCCCTTTGCGACGTCGGTTCTCGTCATCAATGCTACGGTCTCCACATGATAAGTCCGGGGGAACATGTCCACGGCGGCACATTTTTCGGCGGTGTAGCCCAGCTCTGCCAGCCGCTTCAGGTCCCGTGCCAGGGTGCCCGGGTCGCAGGAGACGTATACCAGCCTTGCCGGTCCCATGGCGGCGATGGCTGTCAAAACGGCCTCGTCCATGCCTTTTCGGGGCGGGTCGGTGATGATCACGTCCGGCCGCAGGCCGTCCGCCGCCAGCTTTGCCGCCACGGCCGCGGCGTCGCCCCGGATATATTCCGCGTTCATCACGCCGTTTTTGGCGGCGTTGCGCCGGGCGTTGGCCACAGCGTCGGGCACGATGTCGCTGCCGATGAGCCGCGCCGCATCCCGTGCCGCGGCCAGGCCGATGGCACCCGCGCCGCAATAAAGGTCCAGCACCGTCTTTCCCGCGGGCTCGGCGTACTGGCCCGCCAGGGCATACAGCCGCTCCGCCTGGGCGGTGTTCACCTGGAAGAAGGTCAGCGGCGAAAGCTCCAGCGCCGCCCCGCAGACCGTTTCCTCCACCGTGGAACAGCCCCACAGCAGACGGACAGGCCCATCCAGGATCACGTTGCCCGGCCGGCTGTTTTTACACAGCAGCACCCCTGTCAGCTCCGGACAGGCCCCGCGCAGGGCCTCCACGGCCCCTGGGACCATGTCTCCCGCCGCCACGATGCAGGCGGCAAAGTGGGTCGAGGTCTTTCGCAGAAAGAGATGCCGGATAAGCCCACGGCCCGTGGTCTCGTCATAGGCCAGGATGTTCTCCCGCTTCATCCATTCCAGCAGAGCCCCTGCCGCCCGGTCGAAGACCTCCGGCTGTAAAAGACACCGCTCCACGGGGATGACCTGGTGGCTCCTGGGCCGGTAAAAGCCGCAGACAGGGCCGGGCGCGAAGTTGTACACCGCCTTGTTCCGATAGCCCTCGGTCGTCTCCGCGCCCAGGACCCACTCCGCCCGCAGGTCCAGACCCCCGATGCGCCGCAGGGCCTCGTTGACCCGGTCCAGCTTGAAGCGAAGCTCCAGCGCGTAGTCCATGTGCATGGCCGCGCAGCCGCCGCATCGGCCAAAATGCGGACAGACCGGCTCTTGGCGCAGGGGAGAGGGCTCCAAAAGCGCCTCGCCCCGGCCCCATACCGCCGTCCTCGTCGCCTTGACGATCCGCACCTGCCAGAGTTCCTCCGGCAGCGCCCCGGCCACGAATACCGCCCTGCCCCCGATCCGGCACACCCCCGCCCCCTGATGAGTCAGGCCGGTGATCCGGCTTTCGTATATCTGATTCTTCGCAAGAACTGTTTCCATGCCCCCATTGTAACATATCGGCCTCGGATCTGCGCTGTTTTTTCCCGAATGTGAGAAAAAACAGCAAATTTTTTTCTAAAAGGGCTTGTGCTGTGGAAAGAAAAGTGTTACAATACATGTAATTTTTGTTACTAAGTTTAAGACGAGGTTACAAAATGGATATTTTTACTGTTGATTTCAGAAAGGTGATATGCGCGGTCCTGGCGGCTGTCATGCTCATGGGGATGATCGGCCCGGCGGCCTACGCGGATGAGCCGGGCGTGCCCCCGCAGCTCGCGGACGACGCCCCGGAGGGCGCGGACCAGGCCGGGGAGCAGACGTCTCCTTCGGCGGCGGAGGGCGATCCGGACGCCGCGCTGACGCCTCCGGCCACGGAGGAGGAGATGGCCGGCACCGAGTGGGAGGAGACCCTCCTGCAGACCGGCGAGACCCTGCCGGGGACCGAGATCACGGCTGTGCCGGAGACGGAGCCGGAGCCGGAAGCGACCCCGACGGCGGCTCCGGAGGAGACACAGGCCGAGGCGGTGTCGGACGGCTCCGACGATCCGCTGTACGCGAAGATGGAGGCGCCCATGGCCATTGCCGCCATCCCCAATTCTTTCAGCGCGGTCACGCCCCGGGCGCTGAAAAGCGGGGAGGCGCTGCGCAAGGGCATCGACGTTTCGGCCTGGCAGGGCGGCGACATCAACTGGAGCTCCGTGAAAGCCGCCGGCATCGACTTTGCCTTTATCCGCGTGGCCTATCGCGGCTACAAGGGCGGCGGCCTGGCCGTGGACTCCTACTATTCACAAAACCTGACCGGCGCGAAAAACGCGGGATTGAAAGTGGGCGCGTATTTCTTCTCCCAGGCCATTACCCCGGAGGAGGCCCGGGAAGAGGCCCGGTATCTGGTAAATATCGTGAAGAACTACGCCATTGATCTGCCGCTGGTGTTCGACTATGAGGAGGTCGGCAACTCCGACCGCCGCCTGAAGATGAACAATCTGAGCCGGCAGTACAAGGTGGACATCTGCAACGCTTTCTGCGACGAGGTAGAGGCAAACGGCTACAAGAGCATGGTGTACTCCAACCCCCTCACCATCAACGACCACCTGGACCGCAACCAGATCCGCCGGCTGTGGCTGGCCCACTTCTCGGCCAAGAGCGATTATACCGGCGCCTATGAGTACTGGCAGTTCGGCAAGGGCGCTTTGAGCGGCGTCAGCGGGGAAGTGGACCTGGACTATTGGTTCGAGCCCACCGGCGTGGTCACCCCGCCCCTGAACGAACAGGTCACCACACCCACCGCCACCCCCACGCCTACCCCCACCCCCACCCCCACCCCCACGCCCAAAATAGATACGCCCCCTCTGGAAAGCGATCCTTTCACCGATGTGAAGGCCGACAGCTGGTATGCCGCCAGCGTGCTCTGGGCCTATAAGGAGGGTATCGTGGGCGGCGTTGGCAACGGCGCGTTTGCCCCCAACAATACCGCTACCCGGGGCCAGATGGCCACCATGATCTACCGGATGCAGGGCAGTCCCGCGGTATCCGGCGCTGCACCGTTCACCGATCTGAAAGAGGACTATTATAAGGACGCTATCAGCTGGGCCGCCTCCAAGAAGATCGTCAACGGTGTCAGTGAGATCAGCTTCAACCCCAATGGCAGCATCACCCGGGAGGACCTGGTCTCCATGCTCTACCGCATGTCCGGCAGCCCCGCCGCCGCCGGCAGTCTGAGCGATTTCACGGATGCGTCTTCCGTTCACGATTATGCCCAGAACGCTATGATCTGGGCCATCGACAAGGGCCTTATCAAGGGCTATTCCGACAAGACCATCCAGCCCCGCACGGCGGCCACCAGGGCGGAGGTCTGTACGATGCTGATGCGATACAGCGATCTTACGTAAACCACGATGTGGGACGCCCGGACGGACGTCCCACATTTTTTCGGAAAAACACTTCCATTTCATTTGGTTTTGTTGTAGAATAAAAATGTTATGACAACCAATGGCGGGATCATAGAGGTGAGCAAGTGAAGAAAAACGGTTTCGGCACGGGTTTTATGTATGTGTTACTGATCTTTCTGGCGGTAGGGCTGGGATTTCTGATCTTTTTCAATTTCCGTGCCAATCAGCGGCAGCAGGAGGATATAGAGCAGGTGCTGGAGGAGGCCTCCGCCACAGCCACGCCGGAGCCCAGCGTCACGCCGGAGCCCACGGCGGTCCCGACCCGCACGGCGGACACCCTGACGCTGGCCTTCGCCGGGGATCTGGTGGGGCAGGCGGGCCTGGCCACGGACGCGGAGAAGACCGCTGAGGACGGCACCGTCGCCTACGACTTCACAGAGGAGCTGTACGGTGTGCGCGGGGCCGTGGAGACGGCGGACCTGGCCGCCTGCACCCTGGTAAGCACCCTGACCGCCAGCGGCGATTACGACTCTTACCGCATGCCGGCTTCCATGGCGGCGGGGCTGCATGAGGCGGGCATCGACCTGGTAAACGCGGCCTCCGACCACATCATGGACCGGGGCCTGGAGGGCCTGGTGGAGACGGTCAACGCCCTGAACGGGGCGGAGCTGGGCGTGGTTGGCGCCTATACCAGCGAGAACCGCTCCTTTCCCATGGCGGAGGTGAACGGCGTGAAGGTGGCTTTCCTCAGCTACACCTACGGTACCGCCGGCACGGCCAGCCCCCCTGTGTCCATCGCGGACAACAGCTGGTGCCTGGACCTGCTGACCACGGACTACATGACCGACAAAAAGACCGTGGACTATGAGATGATCGACACGGATATCGCCACCGTCAAGGAGGCGGGGGCGGATATCGTGGTGTGCTTTGTGTACTGGTGGGACAATACCCAGTATTACACCGAGCCCCGGGACAACCAGATCGAGGTGGCGGACCACCTGCTGGCCAGCGGCGTGGATATCCTGATCGGCGGCGGCGTGAAGGTGCCCCAGCCAATCGAGACGAAGGTGGTGGAGCGGGCTGACGGGACCAAGGCCAACTGCGTGGTGTGCTACAGCCTGTCCAACCTGATGAGCTGCTTCAACGACGCCAACACCAATATCTCCGCCGTTGCCAGCGTGCAGATCAGCAAGGACACGGACAGCGGCGACATCTGGATCAGCGGCGTCAATACCCGGCCCCTCTTCATGCTGGACACGGACGACTATGAGGGCTATGATTCGCCGGGCTATAAGTACCGGCTGGTGGACGCCCGCCTGGAGGCCTCTTACTTCCAGCAGGGTGGCAGCATCCTGAACCAGGCCGCTTATGACGCCATGCTGGCCGACGTGGAGAGCATCAACGCCATCCTGGGCCAGCAGTATGACACGGAGGCCGGCGGTGTGACGCTGGAATACCCCTATTAAAACAGCGCCAGCGCGGCGAGATAAGTGAATACGGCGGCGATCGCGCCGCACAGCGCCCGGCCCGCAAGGTGCCGGGCGCAGCTTATGTCCGTCTCCGCCAGCACACCCATGGTCTGGCAGTGGACGCTCAGCCCGCCCCAGCCCAGGATCAGGGCCGCCGCCGCCAGCGTGGTGGGGGCGGGCGTAAGGCCCGCCAGGGCGGCGACGCCGCTGCCCAGCTCCAGAAAACCCAGGAACAGGGCGTTTGCCACAGGGGGCAGGTCCAGGTACGGCGTCACGAGCCCCAGCAGGGCGCTGAACAGGACCACATACCCGCACACGGTCATGACCGACGTGACGGCCCGGGTCACGGCGGCGGTCAGGGCTTTGCCAAAGGAGAGCGGGATCCCGCCGCCGGAGGCGGGGGCGGGATCGCAGAACGTCTCCGCCGGTCCCCGCTCCCGGAAAAGGACGCCCACCGTCACGGCGGCCAGCACGTGGGCGGCGTACAGCAGTACGCCGGCTTTGGGGCTTTGAAACACGCCCCCCGCCGCGCCGATGATAAAGGCGGGGCCGGAGTTGTTGCAGAAGGCCAGAAGCCGCTCCGCCTGGTCCCGGCTCACCCGGCCGTCCCGGCGCAGGTCCGCCACCGCCGACGCTCCCAGCGGGTAGCCTCCGGACAGGCCCAGCACAAACGCCTGTACCCCGGCCGGCGGGATACGGAACAGTTTGGCCAGATGCCGGCCCGCCCCGCCGGCCAGCAAGTCCGGCAGCCCCAGGGCCGACAGCAGATTGGACAGCACGAAAAACGGCAGCAGCGAGGGGGCCAGCGTGGCGGCGCAGACCCGCAGGCCCTGCCGGGCCCCCTCAGCCGCCTGGGCTGAGAACACCGTCACCGCGGTGAACAGACCCAGTACCAGAAACAAAGACGTATACTTTTTCATGCTCCCAGTCTATGAGGGTGATGTCCTTTTTTAAAACCTGAGCGCATAAGATACTCCGGGTGATATCATGACAAAAAAAGGATCGATCACGCAGCGGGTCCTGACGAAGCTGGACATTCCGGAGGAAGCCGCCCTGGGCGGGCCCCGGATCACCATCTCCGGCGGCAGCCGGGTGCTGGTGGAGGGCCACCGGGGGCTTTTGGAATACGCCGACGACCGGATTGCCGCGGCGGGCCCCGGCTGCCGCATTCTTATAAAGGGTGAGGGCCTGGGCCTGGTGGCCATGGACCGGCGGGAGATGGTGGTCTCCGGCCGGCTGTGGGCGGTGGAGCTGGAATGAGCTGGGCGCGGTATATCACGGGCTGGGCCGCGCTGGAGGTATCCGGCGTGGAGCCGGAACGGTTTTTGCAGGCCCTGGCGGAGCGGGGCGTGGGCTTCTGGAACGCGACGCCGCCGGAGGATTTTACTCTGACGGTGCAGGTCCCCGAGCGGGCGGTCAAGGGCCTGGACGCGCTGGGGGCGGGCCTGGGCTGCCAGTGCACCGTCCGGTCCCACCACGGCCTGCCGGCCCTATGGAGAAAGCTGCGGCGCCGGTACGCGCTTCTGGCCTGTCTGGGGGCGGTGCTGGCGATCCTGTATGTGGGCAGCGCGTTCATATGGCAGATCGACGTGACCGGCAACGAGACCATCCCCGACGGGCCCATCCGCCAGGCGCTGCAGGCGTGTGGGGTGGACATCGGCACGTACTGGCCGGGGCTCAGCCAGGACATGGTGCGAAACGGGGTCATTTTGCGGCTGCCGGGCATCCGCTGGATGACCGTCACAGTCCGGGGCGGCCACGCGAAGGTCATCGTCCGGGAGGCCCGGGAGCACCTGCCCCTGGTGGACCGGAAGGCGCTGACCAAGGTGGTGGCGGCCAAGGCGGGACTGGTGGAGAGAATAGAGACGCTGCAGGGCTCGCCGGTGGTGGAGGTGAACGACGCCGTCCTGCCGGGGGAGGAGCTCATCGGCGGCTTCGCCACAGGCCGGTTTTCCGTGGTCATGCCCACCAAGGGAATGGGCCGGGTCACGGCCCGGACCTGGTACGAACTGACGGCCAAGCGCTCCACGGAGCTGTCCGTCAAGCGGCGGCAGGGGGGCAAAACTGTCCGCTGGGCCCTGATCCTCGGAAAAACACGGATAAATTTTTATAAAGACAGTAGTATTTGCCCCGCCGGATGTGATAAAATCACTACGAGCCATACTTTGGGCCGGGCCGGACTGTTCACACTGCCCATCACGGTGGAAAAGACGGTGTACACCGGCTATGAGACGGACGCCACGACAGCGGCGGAGCTTCGGGAGGAACTGGAAGAGCGGCTCATGGACACGCTCCTTGCGGAGATCGGCGAGGACGGACAGGTGCTGGAGCGGCGGTTCGCCGCCTTGGAGCGGGACGGGGCCCTGTACGTGACGCTCCGGGCCGAGTGCCGGGAGCAGATCGGGGTGGAGCAGCCCCTGACAGATCAGGACCTGGCGGATATCCAGGCGAAGATACCGCCCAAGGAAGAGAAGGAATAGAAATCTATATCGATACCGAGGATAAAGGTAAATGATAGAAAAGGTAATGCAGACCGACCGGATGGAAAATGTTATCAGCGTTTTCGGCTCCTTCGACCAGAATCTGCGCATCATCGAGACGGAGCTGGGCGTTTCCATCACCGACCGGGACGATCATCTGAAGATCGCGGGCGAGGCGGAGAACGTCATGCACGCGGAAAAGGCCATCGACGGGCTTCTCAGCCTGGCGGCCCGGGGCGAGGCCATCGACAGCCAGAATGTGCGCTACATCATCAAAATGGTCCTGGCGGGCCAGGAGGACAAGATCGGGGACCTGGCCCGGGGGGTGATCTGCGTCACTGCCAAGGGCCGGCCCGTCAAGCCCAAGACCATCGGCCAGAAGACCTACGTGGACGCCATCAAAAACAACACCGTCACCCTGGGCGTGGGCCCCGCCGGCACCGGCAAGACCTATCTGGCCGTGGCCTGCGCGGTGGCGGCGTTCCGGGAAAAGCGGGTCAACCGCATCGTGCTGACCCGCCCGGCGGTGGAGGCCGGGGAGCGGCTGGGTTTCCTGCCCGGGGACCTGCAGAGCAAGGTGGACCCGTACCTGCGGCCTCTGTACGACGCGCTGTTCGACATGCTGGGGGCGGATACCTACAACAAGTACCTGGAGCGGGGAGACATCGAGGTGGCCCCGCTGGCCTACATGCGGGGCAGGACCTTGGACGACAGCTTCATCATCCTGGACGAGGCCCAGAACACCAGCCGGGAGCAGATGAAGATGTTCCTGACCCGCCTGGGCTTCGGCTCCACGGCGGTGATCACCGGGGACGTGACCCAGATCGACCTGCCCGCGGACAAGGTCTCCGGCCTGAAGGAGGCCATGCGGGTGCTGGAGGGCGTGGAGGACATCGCCATCTGCCGGCTCACCGGCGCGGACGTGGTGCGCCACATCATCGTCCAGCGGATCATCGAGGCCTATGAGCGCCACGCCAAGGACGCGCCGCCGGTCAAAACCTATAAGCCCAAGGGCAGGGGTAATCCGGGAGGAAAACGCTGATGGAGAGGATCAAGCTGTCCCTGCGCTGCGAGCGGGGCGTAAAGTGCCCGCCGGAGCTGAGAAAGCGTATCAAGGCAGCGGTGGCGGCAACGCTGGACGCGGAAAAGGTGGACGGGCCCTGCGAGCTGTCCGTGCTGCTGACGGACGACGAGGGCATCCGGGCCATCAACCGGGCATTTCGGGATGTGGACAAGCCCACGGACGTGCTGAGCTTCCCCATGGGGGACACGGACCCGGAGACGGGCCGGCTGCTGTTGGGGGACATGGTGCTGAACACGGCCCGGGCCGAGGCCCAGGGGGCCGAATTCGGCCACGGGGCGGACCATGAGATCAGCTATCTCACCGTCCACAGCGCGCTGCATCTGCTGGGCTATGACCACGTGGACGAGGGCGAGATGAAGCGGGCCATGCGGGCCCGGGAAAAGGCCATCATGGCCCAGCTGGAACCGGACACGAAAACGGAGGAATAAAGGGAGCGAAGGCCGGTCAGGCCGAGCCGCGCGGCATTCCCGCGCGTGAAGTCAAAAGCCGCTGTGCGACAGGCTTTTGACTTCCTGCCGGCGGGATTCACTCCTGCCGAGCAGTTTCAATCTTGTACCGGACACGAAAACGGAGGAAGCATGATTACAAAGACGGCAATGATAACCATCTGCGGGCGGCCCAACGTGGGCAAGTCCACCCTGACCAACGCCCTGGTGGGGGAGAAGATCGCCATCGTATCCCCCAAGCCCCAGACCACCCGGACCCGCATTTTGGCGGTGGCCAGCCGGGGGGACACTCAATTCGTGTTCGCGGACACGCCGGGCTTCCACCGGGCCCGGACCAAGCTGGGCAACTATATGGACGACGTGGTGCGCCAGAGCGTGGCGGATGTGGACGCGGCGGTGCTGATGGCGGAGCCGGTCCCGTCCGTAGGGGACCCGGAGAAGAAGCTCATCGCCCGGATAAAGGAAAACGGCGTGCCCGCCCTGCTGGCTGTCAACAAGGTGGACGCGCTGGAAGATAAGGCCGCGCTGCTGCCGGTGATCGCCGCCTATAACGCGGTCTTTGATTTCGCCGCCATCGTGCCCATCAGCGCCCAGACCGGCGAGGGGGTGGAGGAGCTGCTGGCGGAGCTGGACAAATTTGCCCAGCCGGGGCCCGCGCTATTCCCGGAGGACGTGATCAGCGACCAGCCGGAAAAGCAGATCTGCGCCGAGATCGTCCGGGAGAAGCTGCTGCTGTGCCTGGACAAGGAGGTGCCCCACGGCACCGCCGTGGTGGTGACCCGGTTTGCCGAGCGGGACGACGGCAGCGATATCATCGACCTGGACGTGACCATCTACTGCGAAAAGGCCAGTCACAAGGGCATCATCATCGGCAAACACGGGGCCATGCTGAAAAAGATCGGGGAGCTGGCCCGGCGGGACATCGAGGCCTTCATGGGCACGAAGGTGTTTTTGCAGACCTGGGTGAAGGTGAAGGAAAACTGGCGGGACAGTGACGCGCTGCTGCGAAATTTTGGCTTCACCAACGAGTGATGAAATGCCGTCTCCTGTGGTACACTAAAGCCACGGGGTGATCGGATTGAAACAGGACCTTTTTTGGGAATTGTTTGAGGATACAGGGGACCCGATGTGCTGGGTACTGTACCGGCGCAGCCGGTCCCTTTGACGGGGATGGTACATAGACGATGTTTGTGACCACGAAAGGGCTGGTGCTGCGCCAGGTCCGCTACAAGGAGGCGGACCAGATCCTGACGCTGCTGACCGCCGATCAGGGCAAGCTGACGGTGAAGGCCCGGGGCGCTCTGCGCAAGGGCAGTCATATGGCCGCCGCCAGCCAGGCCCTGTGCTGGTCGGAATTCACCCTTTTCGGCAACCGGGGCCGCTGGACGGCCAACGAGGGCTCCACCCTGGAACAATTCCTGGGCCTGCGGGAGGACATCTCCCAGCTGGCTTTGGGGGCCTATTTCGCGGAGCTTCTGGACACCATCTGCCCGGAGGAACAGCCGGCCGGCCCGGCCCTGCAGCTGGCGCTGAACGCCCTGTACGCCCTGAGCCGGGGCATCTACGGCCCGGAGCAGGTGAAGGCGGTGTTCGAGCTGCGGCTGCTGTGCCTGGAGGGGTTCCAGCCGGAGGTGGATATGTGCGGCGTGTGCGGCCGGACCGAGCCGGACGGGGTCATGTTCTCGCCGGTGTCCGGCATGATCCACTGCGCCGGATGCGCCCCCGGTGCGGCGGGGGCTTCGGTGGCCCTGGACCCGGAGAGCCTGGCGGCCATGCGGCACATCGTGTCGGCCCCGGCGAAGCGGGAATTTTCCTTCGCTATCGCGGACGGGTCCATGGAGCGGCTGGCCCGGGCCTGCGAGCTCTTTGCACGCTATCAACTGGACAGGGAGTTTTCCTCCCTGGCGTACTGGAAAAGTGTGAAATGAACCTTTACGAGAAATCCTTACAGACCATCGAGCTGCCGGCGGTGCTGGAACTGCTGGCGGCAAAAGCCGTCTCCGACGGGGCCAAGGACATGGCCCGGGCCCTGCGGCCGGCGGCGGAGGCGGGCCGGATCCGGGAGCGGCTGGCGGACACCACCAGCGCCAAGACCATGGTGGAGACAAAGGGCTCGCCCTCTTTTTCCGGCCTGAAGGACGTGCGGCCGGCCCTGGCCCGGGCGGACCGGGGCGGCATGCTCAACACCCGGGAGCTTTTAGACATCGCCGGGGTGCTCTTCTGTGCCCGGGCGGTGGCCTCCTACGCCTCCGGCCGGGGGGAGTGCGGCAGCCTGAAACGGCTTTTCACCGCCCTTTCCCCCAACCGGTTTTTGGAGGAGAAGATCACCACCGCCGTCACCGGCGAGGACGAGATCGCAGACGGTGCCAGCCCGGAGCTGGCGGACATCCGCCGGAAGATGCGGGCGGCGTCCGCCCGGGCTCGGGACGCCTTGCAGAAGATCATCACCGCCCCCTCCTACGCCAAGGTGCTCCAGGAGGCCATCATCACCCAGCGGGGCGGCCGGTTCGTGGTGCCCGTGCGGGCGGAAAAGCGGGCGGAGCTGCCCGGCCTGGTCCACGACGTGTCCGGCAGCGGCGCCACCCTGTTCGTGGAGCCCATGGGAGTGGTGAAGGCCAACAACGAGCTCCGGGAGCTTGGCGCCCGGGAGAAGGCGGAGATCGAGCGCATATTGATGGAGCTCAGCGCCGAGTGCGCCGCCGCCCGGGGCGGCATCGACCTGGACTATACCGTACTGACGGAGCTGGACCTGATCTTCGCCAAGGCGGAGCTGAGCTATGATCTGAACTGCGGCGAGCCACTTTTGACGGAAAATGAGCTCATTTTGAAAAAGGCCCGGCATCCGCTGCTGCCCAAGGACACGGCGGTGCCCATCGACGTGACCCTGGGGGGCGAATACGACGCCATCGTCATCACCGGCCCCAACACCGGCGGCAAGACCGTCACATTGAAGACCCTGGGGCTCATGTGCGCCATGGCCGGCTGCGGCCTGCACATCCCCGCCGGGGACGGCAGCGCTGTGCCGGTGGTGGCCGATATCCTGGCGGACATCGGCGACGAGCAGTCCATCGAGCAGTCCCTGTCCACCTTTTCCAGCCACATGGTGAACATCGTGGCGATCTTAAAGGAGTGCGGACCGGGCAGTCTGGTGCTGCTGGACGAGGTGGGCGCAGGCACGGACCCGGTGGAGGGGGCGGCCCTGGCCATAGCCATCTTGGAGCACGCCCGGCAGGCGGGGGCTCTGGTGGCCGCCACCACCCATTACGCGGAGCTGAAGGTATACGCCACCAACACGGAGGGGGTGGTGAACGCCTCCTGTGAGTTCGACGTGGATTCTCTGCGGCCCACCTACCGGCTGCTGGTGGGCATACCGGGCAAGTCCAACGCCTTCGCCATCAGCCGGCGGCTGGGACTTCCCGAGAGCATCATCGCCGACGCGGGCCGGCGCATCGACGCGGGCAGCACGGACTTTGAGCGGACCATCCAGCGGCTGGAGGAACAGCGGGCCGCCATGGAAAAGCAGACCCAGGAGCGGGAGAAAGCCAACCGAGCCGCCCGGGAGGACGCCGCCAAAGCCGAGCGGCTGCGCCGGGAGCTGGAGGTCCGTCTGGAGAAGGCGGAGCAGAAGGCCCGCCGGGACGCGGAGCGGATCATCCGGGAGGCCCGGGCCGCCGCGGACGAGGCATACCGGCAGATCGACCGGGAGCGGGCCATGCTGAACGAGGCGGCGGATCACCAGAAGATCAACGAGGCCCGGGCCGATCTTCGCCGGAAGCTCAACCTGGCGGAGGATTCCGTCCGGGCCCGGGAGGACATAGAGCCCGTCCGGCGGCAAGAGCCCAGCCGGCCCGTCCGGGCGGGGGATACGGTGTCGCTTTTGTCTACCGGGGTCCAGGCGGAGGTGGTCAAGGTCAACGACAACGGGACCCTGTCCCTGCAGGCGGGGGCCATGAAGGTGACGGTGCCCCGGGAGGAGGTCAACCTGGTGGAGAAGCCCGCCAAGAAAAAGGTGTCCGTGTCCGCCGCGGCGGGACAGGCCCTGCGCACCGCCTCCGTGAGCCGGGAGCTGGATATCCGGGGCATGATGCCGGACGAGGCGGAGCTTGCGGTGGAGCGGTATCTGGACGCGGCGTCCGCCGCTCGCTTACAGACCGTGACCATCATCCACGGCAAGGGCACCGGCGCGCTGCGCGCCGCCGTGCAGCGGCTCCTGCGGCGCAGCCGCCTGGTGAAGAGCTTCCGTCTGGGCCGCTACGGCGAGGGGGAGACAGGGGTAACAGTTGTGGAACTGAGATAATTTTAGGTGTTATTCCAACCCACATCTGTGCAATCCTCCAATCCTGAAAAAAACGATTGCGAAACGGGGATTTTTTTGTTAAAGTATAGTAAACTTTTGTATATAAGGATCGGTGTACTCCCATGATCAATCGTGAAGTTACCATCAATAACCAGGTCGGTCTGCATGCCAGACCCGCTACTTTCTTCATTCAGAAAGCCAATGAGTTCAAGAGCGTCATTTGGATCGAGAAGGAGGACCGCCGTGTGAACGCTAAGAGCCTTCTGGGCGTCCTGTCTCTCGGTATCGTCAAGGGAACGACCGTGAACATCATCGCCGACGGCGCGGATGAGAACGAGGCCGTGGAAACGCTCACTGACCTCATTGACAAAGAGTTTGCCGAGTGATCCTGAAAGCAAGAATAAAAGGGTGTGTGTAAGCACACCCTTTCTTGCTTTTTAAAGGAGCGAGCTATGGACAAGATCGCCCAGCTTCGGGAAAAAGCGAATAAGCTGCCGCTGCTGCCCGGCGTGTACATCATGATGGACGCCGCGGGAGAAGTCATCTACGTGGGCAAGGCCAAGGCCCTGAAAAACCGGGTGACCAGCTATTTTCGGGGCGAGCACCTGCCGAAGGTGGCCGCCATGGTCAGCCATGTGGACGACTTTTCCGTCATCGTGGCGGCCTCGGAATTCGAGGCCCTGATGCTGGAAAACAGCCTCATCAAGCGCCACAAGCCCCACTATAACATCCTCCTGCGGGACGACAAGACCTACCCCTGGCTGCGGCTGGACGAGCGGGAGGAATACCCGGTGTTCACCGTGGTGAACAAGGTGGGCTCCGACGGGGCCCGGTACTTTGGCCCCTACGGGGGCCGGGGGGTGACCAAGAGCATTTTGACCACCCTGGCGAAAGCGTTGAAGCTGCCCACCTGCGGCAAGCGGTTCCCCCGGGACCTGAACAAGGCCCGGCCCTGCCTCAACTGGCACATGGGTGCCTGCGAGGGCTGGTGTACGGGCCAGCCGGACGGGGCGGAATACCGCCGGCGGATGGGCCAGGCGGCCCAGATCCTCTCCGGCGGGGCAAAGGAACTGACCGCCCAGCTGGAGGGGGAGATGGCCCAGGCTGCGGAGGAGCTGCGCTTTGAAAAGGCCGCCGCCATCCGGGACCGGCTCCAGGCGGTAAAGGAGCTCAATAACCGCCAGACGGTGCTGAAGGCCGCCCGGGCGGACGTGGACGCCATCGGCTTTTACCGCAGCGCCCGGACAAGCTTCGTGGCCTTGCACTACGCCGGGGGTGATCTGGCGGGAAAGGATCTGGAGCAGATGCCGGAGCCGGTGGAGGACGACACGGCGGCTGTGTCGGCCCTGGTCCGGCAATACTATACCCGCCGGGGGGCCTGGCCCCGGACCGTGCTGCTGCCGGTGGAGATCGAGGACGCCGAGCCCCTGGCGGAGCTTTTCACCCAGCTGGCCGGCCATAAGGTGGAGCTCGTCACGCCCCGGCGGGGGATCAAGCGGGAGCTGACGGAGGCCGCCGGACGCAACGCCCGGGAGGAAAGTATCCGGGCCGAGAGCGAGTCGGAGCGGCGCGTCAAGACACTGGAGTGGCTGCAAAAGATGCTGGCCCTGGAAAAGCCCATCCACCGGATGGAGTCCTTCGACATCTCCAACACCGGCGACTTTGGCATCGTTGCCAGCATGGTGGTGTTCGTGGACGGCAAGCCCGCCCGAAGCCTGTACCGGAAGTTCAAGATGAAGACCGTGGCCCACCAGGACGATTTTGCCAGCATGCGGGAGGCGGTGGGCCGAAGGCTGGCCCGCTACCGGGATGGGGACGAGAAATTCACCCCGCTTCCCGACGTGCTGCTGATCGACGGGGGCGTTGGCCAGGTGGCCGCCGCCCTGGAGGCCATGGGGGAGAACGGCTTTTCCGTGGGCGACATCCCCGTGTTCGGCATGGTGAAGGACGACCGGCACCGGACCCGGGCTCTGACGGACCCGGCGGGCCGGGAGATCGGCATCCAGGCCAATCCCGCCGTGTTCGCCCTCGTGGGGAACATGCAGGAGGAGACACACCGCTTCGCCATTGAGTACCACAAGACTCTGCGGAAGAAGACCATCGGGTCCAAGCTGGACGGTATCCCCGGGGTGGGGCCCAAGCGGCGAGACGAGCTTTTGAAGCGGTTCAAGAGCGTGAAGGCCGTGGCGGCCGCCTCGGAGGCCGATCTGGCCGCCGTGGTGGGGCCCAAAACGGCAAAGGTCGTCTATGACCACTTCCACAAGGAGGAAGAGAAAGAATGAGAGTAATAACCGGCACGGCCCGGGGACGGAAGCTCCTGGAGCCCAAGGACATGTCCGTCCGGCCTACCACCGACATGGTGAAGGAGGCCATATTCAGCATCGTCCAGTTCGACGTACCGGGCCGCCGGGTCCTGGACCTGTTCGCCGGCACGGGACAGCTTGGCATCGAGGCCCTGAGCCGGGGAGCCCGGGAGTGCGTGTTCGTGGACCAGAGCGCGGCCTCTGTGGCGCTGGTGAAGAAGAATCTGGAGATTTGCAAGATGCAGGCCCCTGTGATCCGGGCGGACGCGCTGAAGTTTCTGGAAGGCTGCGGCAAATTCGACCTGGTGCTGGCGGATCCGCCTTACCACGCCGGGCTTTATGACAAGATCTGCCAAAAAGTTTTTGGATTTGACATCGTCAACATTGGTGGTATAATGATCGTGGAGAGCATGGCGGACGAGCCCATGCCTCCCGCGTCCGGGCCCTATGAAAAGGGCCGGACATACCGCTATGGTAAGATAGCGTTGACCACATACAGGAGACAGTCCACATGACGACCGCCATCTACCCCGGCAGCTTCGATCCCATCAGCCTGGGACACCTGAACATCATCCGCCGCGCCGCAAAGATCTTCGATAGGGTGATCGTGTGCGTGATGAAAAACAGGGAGAAGACCCCCCTGTTCACCATTGCCGAGCGGATGGATATGGTCCGCCGGTCCACGGAGCGGTTCGGCAACGTGGAGGTGGCTACCACGGACCTGCTGCTGGCGGAGTATGCCAAGCAGTTCGAGGGCGCGGTGATCGTGAAGGGGTTGCGGGCCGTGTCGGACTTTGACTATGAGTTCCAGATCGCCCTCGTAAACAAGAAGATGAACCCGGACCTGGATACGCTGTTTCTCACCTCCAGCGAGAAGTACACCTTCCTCAGCTCCACGGTGGTGAAGGAGATGGCGGCCTATGGCGCGGACCTGACCGAGCTGGTGCCCCAGGAGATCATCCAGGACGTGGTGGAGAAAACAAAGACCAGGAGGCAGACAGAGAAATGAACGAGAACGAAGGGATCCTTGAGCTGATCGAGATGCTGTACACCATGATCTCCGACGCCTGGGGCGTGCCTCTGGGTCAGGATAAATGTCTGGTGGACCGGGAGAAGGCGTTGGATCTGATCGAGGAGATCAAGGCCCAGCTGCCGGCGGAGATGGCTGAGGCCAAGCGTCTCGTGTCTGCCCGGGACGAGTTCATCCGCAACGCCAAGAAGGAGGCCGAGTCCGTCCGCAAGATGGCGGAGGAGCGTGCCCGCAAGCTGGTGGACGAGCAGGAGGTGGTCCGAGCGGCCAAGGCCCGGGCGGAGGAGATGGTGGCCACGGCGGACAACAAGGCCAAGGAGCTGCGCCGCACCGCCAACGCCTACGTGGCCGAGTCCCTGCAGGGGGCGGAGGAGACCATGGCCCAGGCCCTGGACATCGTACGCAAGACCCGTTCCCGTTTCCGCGGCGCGGCTGCCAGCAGCGGCTTCGCCCCCCGGCCCGAGGACCGGGAGCAGCGAGAGCAGTAAAATAGAATCACCGATCAAAACAGCGTCCGGCGACTGCCGGACGCTGTTTTTGCGCTTCTATGCTATTTTACTTCACGCTGTCCACGAACCGGAGGAAGGCCGCCTGGCCCTCAGTCGTGCGCTTGTAGACCCCGGCGTGCTCCAGGACTTGGGCGAAGACCTTGCCCACCTCATCCTGTAATATAGACAGGGCGTTTTCCGCCGTGAATGTGTATTTCTCCCGCAGACCGTTGGCCCAGGGTGCGTGCTTGGCAAGGGTCTCGTCGGCCCGGATGTCGGCGCCTTGGACCAGGGCCTGGGCCAGATCGGCCAGCTCCGTCTTCAGCCGGGCGGGGAGGACCGCCAGGCCCATCACCTCGATGAGGCCGATGTTCTCCTTTTTGATGTGGTGCAGCTCCTGGTGGGGATGGAAGATGCCCAGGGGATATTCCTCCGTGGTCCGGTTGTTGCGCAGCACCAGGTCCAGCTCGAACCGGCCGTCCCGCATCCGGGCGATGGGGGTGATGGTGTTGTGCATCTCTCCGGCCGTCTCGGCCAGGATGTCCGCGGCGGGGTCTGAATAGGTCCGCCAGGCCAGTAGGATCTTGTCTGCCAGGTCCACCAGCCGGTCCGGGTCCTCTGAGCGGATGCGCAGCACGCTCATGGGCCACTTCACGATGCCGGCCTCCACGTCCTCATAGCCCGGGAAGGAGACGGTCGTCTCCACCGGGGCCCGCTCCATGGCGAAGGTGTACCGGCCCCCCTGGAAGTGGTCGTGGCTCAATATGGAGCCGCCCACGATGGGCAGGTCCGCGTTGCTGCCCAGGAAGTAGTGGGGGAAGCGGCGCAGAAAGTCCATCTGCTTGCGGAAGGTGGACCGGTCGATTTTCATGGGGATGTGCCTGGCGTTGAGGACGATGCAGTGCTCGTTATAATACACATAGGGGGAGTACTGGAAAAACCAGTCCTGCCCGTCCAAAGTCAAGGGGATCAGGCGGAGATTCTGCCGGGCGGGGTGGTCCAGTCGGCCGGCATAGCCCTCGTTCTCGGCGCAGAGCTGGCAGGCGGGATAGGCGTTCTGGGGCGCGGCCTTGGCCGCGGCGATGGCTCGGGGATCCTTCTCCGGCTTGGACAGGTTGATGGTGATGTCCAGATCCCCGTACTCGGTGGGGGCGATCCACTTTCTGTCCCTGGCGATGCGGTAGCGGCGGATGTAGTCCGTGTCCTGGCTGAAAGTATAATACCAGTCCGTGGCGGCCTCCGGGCTCTGGGCGTATTTTTTCCAGAAGATATGGCGCACCTCGCTGGGCCGGGGGGTCAGCCGGCCCATGAGCTCCGTGTCCAGCAGGTCCCGGCTGGCTATGCCCGGCTCGCACCGGCCGTTTTCCACGGCCCAGTCCAGAATGTCCTTCAAAATATCCTCCAAAGGCCGCTCCTGACCAGGCGTTTGGGCCTCCCAGCGGTCCAGGCCCAGGGCGTTCAGCAGCCGGTTGGCCGCCCACATCTTGTCGTCGTCGGTGATCAGGCCCTTTTCCAGGCCGTAGCGGACCAGCTCCGCGATGTATGTATCGATCATGTCGTACGCTCCTTACGCGATCTTGGCTCCGCCCACCGGGCGGATGGACAAAACATGGCAGGCACCCTTACCCAGGACGGCCTCCGCCGAGGCGGTGAACGATCCCAGCATGTCCAGGGGCACGAAGGCCTGGGCTGTGCCGCCGAAGCCGCCCCCGTGGACCCGGACCGCGCCCCGGCCGTTCAGAAGCTTGCCGCACCAGGCGATGGTCAGCATCAGCTCCTGGCTGGCGGTCTGGCCCGTGGGGACCACGTTTTGCAGGTACAGAGCCGAGGACCGGCCCGAGTCGGACACCAGGCGCAGGAAACCATCAAAATCCCCGGCCTTCAGGGCCATGGCCTGGGCCAGGGCCCGCTCGTTCTCGTCGAAAAAGTGCATGGCCCGCAGCACCGCTCGGTCCCCGGCTTCCGCCCGCAGAGCCGGGATGGCGGCGGCGAAGTCCGTCTCCGGCACGTCCCGCAGGACCTCCTTGCCGAAGTAATGGCTGACAGAGCGCAGCTCGTCGGTGATGGCGGCGTATTCCCCCGTCAGATCCCCGTGGCCCGCGCCGGAGTCCAGGATGCACAGGGCGTGGCCGGAGGCCCGCAGGTCCAGGCCGATCCGCTCCACCACGGGGGACGCCGGGTCCTGGAAGTCGATGGCCACCACGCCTCCCACGGAGGAGGCGGTCTGGTCCATGAGCCCGCAGGGCTTGCCGAAATAGACGTTTTCCGCGTACTGGCCGATCTGGGCGATCTGGACGGCGGTGCACTTGCCGCCGAAGAAGAGATCGTTCACCGCCGTGCCGATGAGTACTTCAAAGGCCGCCGAGGAAGAAAGGCCGCTGCCCCCGGGCACATCGGACACCACGTAGGCGTCCAGGCCGGCCTCGGCATAGTCGCAGCCCAGCTCCCGGAACCGGGCCGCCACGCCCCGGACCAGGGCGGCGGTGGTGTTCTGCTCCTCCGGCCTCACCGCCAGGTCGTTCAGGGGGATCTCCACCATGGGATAGCCCTCGGACAGGACCCGGAAAAGGCCCGTGTCCGTCCGGGCCACGGCGGCCAGATCGTCCAAGTCCACCCCGGCGGCCAGGACCCGGCCGTGCTGGTGGTCGGTGTGATTGCCCCCCAGCTCCGTGCGGCCGGGGGCGGAGAAAAAGGCCTCCGCCGGCCGGCGGAAGGTCTCGGCGAATTTGTCCAGAACATAGGCGTAGCGGGCCTTTTGCCCGTCCAGCCGGTCCGGGCCGTAGAGGGTGAGGAGCTGTTCGTCCAGCGCGCCGGAGAAAAGCCGCTCCTGCAGCGGATAGCGTTCCATAGCGTTCTCCTTTTGTCAGTTGATATGGGAAAGAGCGGGGATGTTTTCCAGGGAAATATCTTCCGTGGGCACCTTGGCCCAGTCGAACAGGGGCAGAAGCTCCCGGGGCCAGAGGGGCTCCGGCGCGGGCAGCAGGTCCGCAAGATACGCAAGCAGGCCCACCAGGGCCCGGGGATCGTATTCCCGGCGCATGGCCTGGGTGCTGCGGCTGCCCAGCCGTTTGGAGAGCTTTTCGCCGTTTTTGCCCCCGGTCAGCAGGGGCAGGTGGCAGTATCCCGGCGGGGTGCCGCCCAGCGTGCGGATGAGCCAGGCCTGCCGGGGGGCGGAGGACAGCAGGTCCCGGCCCCGGACCACCCGGGTCACCCCCATGCGCATGTCGTCCACGCTCACCGCCAGCTGGTAGGCGTATACCCCATCCGCCCGGCGGATGATGAAGTCCCCGCCCGCCCGGGAGAGGTTTTGCGCAAAATGGCCGTAATGGCCGTCCATCACGGAAAAAGTCTCGTCCGGGGTCCGCGCCTTCCAGGCGGGGGGTCGGTCCGAGGATAGTCTTGCCGTTCGCTGGGCGTCGGTCATACGGGAGCAGGGACAGTTGGGGTCGTGGACGGCCTCGCCGGGATGGGGCGCGCTGGCCGCCGCCAGGCGCTGGGCCCGGCTGCACCAGCAGGGGTAGACCAGCCCCCGGTCCTCCAGGGCGTGAAAGGCCTCCGCGTAAAGGTCCGTGCGGTTGGATTGGCAGTAGGCCGGATCCGGGTATCCCTCGTCCCAGTCCAGGCCCAGCCACTGAAGGTCCTCCGCCAGGGCCCGGGCGTATTCCGGACTGGTGCGGGCCGTGTCCAGGTCCTCCATCCGGAAGATCATCCGGCCGTCATGGACACGGCAGTCCAGCCATGCCAGCAGCATGGCCAGCAGATTGCCCATGTGCATGTATCCCGACGGGCTGGGCGCGAACCGGCCCACATACGGTCTGTCCATACCACCATATTATAATGGTTTTTGGCCGGTTGTAAAGGAAGAAATCGCCGCCGCTCTTGACAGAAAACCGCCGGACTACTAAAATGTGGGTGCTTATCTCTGCGGATAAAAAGGAGGGGCCCATGAATCTGCCCAATAAGCTGACGATCGCGCGGATCGTTATGACCGCGCTGATGGTCCTGTTCCTGCTTCTGAACGGCCCGGTGTGGGCCTGGCTGGCGGCGGCCATGTACATAGCCGCGTCTCTGACGGACTTTTTTGACGGGCGCATCGCCCGCGGCCAAAACCTGATCACCAACTTCGGCAAGTTCATGGACCCATTAGCGGACAAGATCCTGAACTATTCCGTCATGATCGTGCTGATACCGGAGCGGCTGATCCCGCCGGTGGCGCTGGTGATCATCCTGTTCCGGGAATTCGTGGTGTCCGGCATCCGGCTGTCCGCCGCGGAGCAGGGCAGGGTGGTGGCCGCCAACATCTGGGGCAAGCTGAAGACCTTCGTACAGGACCTGTCCCTGGTGGCGATCCTGATTTTGCGGGCGGTGGACGTGGCCTGGCTGGAAAGCCTGGCGGCCTGGCTGCTGTGGATCTGTGTGGGGCTCACGGTGATCTCCGGCGGGGTGTACGTGTGGCAGAACAAGGACGTCTTGCTGGATGCGGACTGACGCAACGGACCGATAAAAGGAATAAGGGGACCTGCGAGCAGGTCCCCTTGTTTCTATATCGGATGCTGTCAGGCGCCGCCGGCCAGGCGGGTCAGTTCCTCCATCAGCGGCGCGCATATCTCCGCCACGGCGTTATCCTCCGTGAACACCCGCAGCCCGCATTCCGGCAGCACGGTCATATACCCATCCGTGTAAACGTCCGTGTTCAGAACGGCCTCCCAGGCCCGCACGCCGGCCTGGAGATCCTGCCGGGCCAGATCCCAGATCTGGATGGCGGCCAGGGAGGAGGCGGCGTAGCTGATATAGTAAAGGGGCGTCTCAAAGGTGTGGGTCACATAGATCCAGCCGTAGTCGGTATCATAGGGCTCGTAATGGCCATACTCGGCGCTGACTTGGGCGAACAGCCGGTTCATGTCGTCCAGGCTCATATCCGGCTGTGCATAGACCCGCCGCTGGAACTCGTCGAAGAGGCACCCGTCGATGACCTGCTCCATCTGGGCGGCCAGGATCAGGAACCGGGCCGTGTCCGCGCCCTGGGTGTATATCTCGTCGTATCGTTCGGTGAACAGCAGCTCCAGTCCGGTGGAGTGGATCTCCAGCAGGTCGTAGCTGCCCACGTCGGTGAGCAGATCCGGCAGGGGAGTATAATAGACCTGGGTGAAGTGGCCGAACTCATGGGTCAGGGTCTTGAAGTCGTAATAATCGCCGGAGAGGGCGTTGAAGATCAGCGGGCAGTCATAACCGGACAGAGTGAGGGTATAGCCGCCGGGAAAGGCGTTGGGACTGTCGGTGAGCAGGCACAGGCCGTGCTCGGTCATATACTGCCAGGGCTCCGTCAGGATGGGGTCGATCTCGGCGGCCACGCGGCCCAGGGTCTGGATCTGCTCGTCGGCGGTCATCGCCGGCTCGATGGAGTCGGCGTCGCTCAAAAGATCTCTGTAATAAAAGTCCTGTAAAAACACCTGGGCCACCAGCTTGACCGCGTCGCACAGGGTCTGGGCGTCGGCGGTGGTGTAGTCCCGGCCGTAGATCTGCGCATAGGCCATGTCCGCGTAGCTTTCATAGCCGTTGATCCGGGCGATCTCCGCCCGGAGCTGGACCAGCTCCTGAAAAACGGGCCCTACCTGGTCATTCAGCGCTTTCTGCAGGCCGTAAAAGACTTCCAGATAGCCGGTATAGTCCCGGTTGGCCAGGTTGGCGCCCTGGAAGCCGTTGATCATATCCTGGGTCCAGGTCTCGCCCAGATAGGAATACGTCACCTGGCCGGCCCCGGCCATGAGTGTGTTGTACTGGTCTAGCAGCTCCGCCTCCCGGGCCGTCAGCTCCGCCTCCCGATCGGTCATGGGGACATATTGCTCAAAGGCGTCGGCGGCGTTCTGGCCGGTGTGCTGGCGAAAGGCGTCCGCGCAGGGCCCGTCCATGATGGCGGCGCAGGCGGTGGACAGGGCGTCGCCGGCCTCGGCCAGGAGCGTGTCGCAGTAGATGCGCTCGTCGGACCAGTACGGGTCCGTCACATCCTGGCAGTAGTGGACGTAGGCGACGGAGTCCAGGGTGTCGATGCGGATGAATTCCGCATACAGCTCTTCGTACAGGTCCAGGATCGCGTCCTGGTCCTGGCCGGCGGCCAGGGCGGCGAGCCGGTCTGTTTTAACGTAGAAGTCGTCCGGATCATAATGCTCGTAGGCCATGTCGTCCCAGTCTGTGTCCGAACGGGTCAGGGGCGGATCCGTGGGGGCAGGGGATACCGTGGGGGGCAGCGGGTCCGCCGCGGCCGCCGACGCCGCCACGAGGGCCGGCCGCCGCGCGGCCGTGGAAAAGATACCGCCCGCGCCCAGCATATTCAGCGACGTGTTCAGCGTGGCGACCACAGCCATGATGAGCGAAATGACGGCTTGCATATCTGGATCCCTCCCGATGATAAGTTCCATTTCTTCAAATAGTTTGCGTTGTTCGGCGCGACAAATACGCTACAATACTATCATACCAAACGAAAAATGTAAATCGTTCCGGACGCGAAGCCTCGCGTTCGGTTGACAAGCGGGCCCGGTGCGTCTATAATGTCGCTTACTGCGCGCAAAGGAGGTCTGGCCGTGAACAGTACCGGGATACACAGATACATCGGCGACCGGCATTTTTATCGCCGGGCCCTGTCGGTGGCGCTGCCTATCATGCTGCAAAATGTGGTGACGAATCTCGTCAATCTTTTGGACAATATAATGGTAGGCCAGACCGGCACCGCGTCCATGAGCGGCGTGGCCATCGTGGGCCAGCTCTTCTTTATATTCAATCTGGTGATCTTCGGCACCGTGTCCGGCCCGGGCATCTTCTGCGCCCAGTTCTGGGGCGCGGGACAGGAGCGGCGCTTCAAGGCGGCGTTCCGGTATAAGCTCTTCACGGCGGCGGCCATGTGCCTGGCGTGCATGGGAGCGTTCCTGCTTTGGGGCCGGCAGCTCATCGGTTATTATATCACCGGCGGCGAGGCCGAGTCGGCGGAGGTGATGGGCTACGCGCAGGGGTACCTGCGGGTGATGCTGTGGGGGATGATCCCCTTCGCGGTGTCCATGGCCTACGCCACCACCCTGCGGGAGGCGGACCGGGGCCTGGTGCCCATGCTGTCCAGCTGGCTGGCGGTGGCGGTGAACCTGGCTCTCAACTGGGTGCTGATCTTCGGCAAGCTGGGCGCGCCCGCCATGGGCGTGCGGGGCGCGGCTCTGGCCACGGTGATCGCCCGGTTCGCGGAGGCGGCGGTCAACATCCTCTGGAGCCATAAAAACGCCGACAAGGTCCTGTTCACCCGGCACATGTTCGAGGGCGCGCCCATGGGCCGGGCCATGCTTTGGGACATGACCCGCCGGAGCCTGCCCCTGACCGCCAACGAGTCGCTGTGGTGCATGGGCTCGGCTATGCTCAACCAGATCTACTCCACCCGGGGCATCACGGTCATGGCCGCGCTGAACATCGCCTATGTGCTCTTTGACGTGTTCACGGCGGTGGCTTTCAGTCTGGGCACTGCCATCGGCATCATCGTGGGCCAGGAGCTGGGCGCCGGCGAGACCGAGCGGGCCGTGGATACGGACCGGAAGCTGCTGGTGATGGAGGTGGCTTTGGCGGCGGCGGTGGGCCTGGTCATGGCGGGGCTGTCGGCGCTGTTCCCCCGGTTTTACAATACCACCGCCCAGGTGCGGTCCCTGGCCGGGCGCATCATATGCGTCATGGCGGCCATGCTGCCCTTCGACTGTCTGGCCAACGGCTGCTACTTCACCATGCGCTCCGGGGGCAGGACCATGGTCACGTTTTTATTTGACAGCTGCTTCTCCTGGGTCGTCAACGTGCCGGTGGCCTGGCTGCTGGCCCACCGGACCGGCCTGGATATCCTGGCGGTCTACGCCCTGAGCGTGGGGACCGTGCTCATCAAGGACGTGGTGGGCGTGATCATGGTCCGGCGGCGTTATTGGGTCAATTCGCTGGCGGGAGAGACCCGGCAGGGCAGTGGTATGTGACAAAAAGTAAAAATTTACAGGCATTTTCAAAAAAAGTAATATTCTTTCGTTGACAAGGTCTGGTTTTGATGATAAAATTGTAACCGAATCCAGATGGAAAAAACAAGAAGTAACAAAAGGATTACACGAAGCGGAATGGATTCGGATTCAGGAGGTAATGCCTTATGAGAAAAGTATGGAGTACGCTTGTTATATTGGCTATCCTTGTGGGGATGTTTGTGTGCCTGGGCGCGCAGGCTTCCGCCGAGGAGGGCCCCAAGGATCTGGCGGTGGTGGCCGTTGGCAATGAGACACTGACCGCCGAGCATATCGAACGGATCAAGGAGAGCATGCCCGGGGCTGACGTGCTGGTCATCGACGTCAACGGCGTCGATGGCGACGGCGCGGGCTACAGCTACGGCTATTCGGATATGGACCAGGGCTTTGCTCCCGACAACTATTCTTTCATCTGGCCGGGCATGGCTTCTGTGCCCACCATGGAAGTGACCGACAACGGCGACAACCACTGCAAGGTGGTCCTGCTGCCCATCGGCCCGAACGACACCGTTGATTCCATCAACGCCGCCGTGGACGGCTACAAGGCGGAGGGCGGGAACGTTGTGGTCGTCGCCGTCGCGCCGGCCAGCTGCTATAACGTCCAGGCCGCGGTGGATTCCAACGTGGACCAGGTCCTGACCTGCGGCGAGACCGACGCTTTCGGCGATAAGCTCATCAGGGTGGGCGAGGACGAGACCAATCCCGTCTGCGTCATCACCGTGGACGAGTTCGGCTCCGTCAACCCCACCACCATGCCTCTGCCCGAGGCGACCGATCCCGGCGTGGGCACGCAGGGGACCATGACCCTTGATGAGCCCGGCCCAGGCACCAATGAGATCTCCAGCGATCCCACCACCTATACCGTCACCTTTGCGGGCGGCGGCGCTGCCGGCGAGATGGCTGCTGTCACCGTCGAGGCGGGGCAGGTCTATGAGCTGCCCCAGTACTGCGATTTTTCCTATGACGGCTATACCTTCACCGGCTGGCAGATCGGAGAGGTTACCTACCAGGTCTTTGATCCGGTGGAGTGGACCTATACCACCCAGACCGTCACGGTGAACAGCGATATCACCGCCACCGCCCTGTGGCAGGAGCAGAAGACCCAGTATAGCGTCAGCTATATGCCCGGTACCGCCGACGGGGTGGAGATCACCGGCTATATGCCCCCCTCCACCATGGACGAGGGCACCAGCTATACGCTGCAGGGCTGCGCGTTCGCCGCGTCCGGCTATGAGTTCAAGGGCTGGGATATCGACGGCGTGACCTATCAGCCCAACGAGACGATCACCGTGAACGGCGACATCACCGCCACGGCCATCTGGGAGAAGTCCAGCGCTCCTGTGGATTCTACCGTCAGCGATAAATATACCATTACGTTCAAGGCCGGTGTGGACGGCGTGAACGACATCACCACGCCGGACAAGGTGGTGGGCGACACCATCGTCCTGGCGGATCTGACCACGGACGACTTCTTCAACGCGGGCGGCGCGCTGCCTCCCGAGGACAAGACCTTCAAGGGCTGGAAGCAGACCGCCGGCGAGGGCATGAGCGACGAGATCAAGGCCGCCGGTACGGAGGTCACCGTCACCGGCGCGATGGAATTCACCGCCCAGTGGGATACCGTCACCGTGCCGGTGGCCCCCGGAGCCCAGGAACTGACCGTGAGCTATAAGTACAACGAAGAGACCATCACGGACGAGATGAAATACCTGGCTGAGAGCACGGTCCAGCTGCGGGTCTTCGCGGAGTGCGGATTCACCGCCGCCGCCCCCGAGGGCCAGCGTTTCAAGGCCTGGAAGCTGGGCGAGAATGAGTACGCCGAGGGCACGGAGTATACGCTGGGCGCCGAGAGCGTGACCTTTGAGGCCGTTTTCGAGCCCATCCCGGCGGAGAGCTTCACCGTGACCTTTGACGTCAACGGCGGCACCGGTGCCATCGCCTCCATGCAGGCGGCGCCCAACGGCGTGATCACGCTCCCCGGCGGCAGCGCCCTGACGGCCCCGGCCAATAAGGGCTTCGCCGGCTGGAAGATCGGCGAGCAGACCTACCAGGCCAACGCCCAGTACACCGTCACCGCCGACGTAACGGCCTATGCTCAGTGGAGCGATCTGCAGAGCGCGGGCCATGTGGACACCCTCACGTGGACCCAGGGCGGCACCGACGCGCTGGTGGTGACCTACAGCGCTCCCATCGCCACCATCTCCATGGACGGCGTGCAGCTGACGGCTGGCAGCCACTATCAGCTTTCCAACAACAACATGACCGCCCAGTTCTACAACGACTACCTGAACGGCCTGGCCGCCGGTAACCACACCATCGTGTTCACCTTTGGCGCGGCCCCCCAGAACGGCGTGGCCCCCGCGGCTACCTACGCCAACGAGACCGTGACCCTGACCATCGCGGCGCCGGCCTCCCAGCCTGCTACTGCCTCCCTGGAGTATACCTGGGCCGACCGGAACCAGCCTCTGGTGATCACCATGCAGAACGAGACGCCTGTGGCGCTGCAGATCGACTACGGCTCCAACGGCGGCTACAAGACCCCCCAGGGCAACACCAACTACTCTGTCAGCGGCAACACCCTGACCCTGAAGCCCGACTTGGTCAACAAGAACAACGGCGGCGTCTGGCCCGCCGGCCGGTACGGCTTTAAGGTCATCACCAGCAGCGGCAGCAACCCCAACCTGCAGGTGACCCTGACGTCTAACACCGTCAACAACACCAGCAATACCACCACGGGCGGTACCTCCCCCGTGACGGGCGATACCAACAACGTGGTCCTGTATGTGGTGCTGCTGGCTGTGCTGGTAGCGGCTCTGGTCGTAGTGCTCGTTGTTCTGGTGAAGCGCCGCAACAGCGGCCGCCGCTGAGATCAAGCGTAAAACAGCAATAACCGACGACATGAGAAAGGGCCGTGGAATAAACCCCACGGCCCTTTTTAAGACATTGAAAGGGCGTAAAGCGGATGAGACAGCGCGTACATAGTAGGATTTTGAAAAGAGCGGTTGCGCTGCTTTTGTGCGGGGCCATGGCGCTGCTGCCCGGCTGCGGCAAGGAGTCGGAGACAGCCCAGGTCCAGGCGGGGGAGGAGTTGTCCATCGCCGTGACGGAGATGCCCGATTCCCTGAACCCCCTTTACGCCACATCCCGCCTGGCGGAGGAATTCTTCCTGCTGGTGTACGACCCCCTCTGGCGCATCGACGCCAACGGCCAGCCCGTGGGCTGCCTGGCCGAGGATTACAGCCTGTCCAGCGATCAGCTGACCTGGACCATCCGCCTGCGCAAGGATGTGACTTTCTCCGACGGCGTGCCCCTGACCTCCGCGGATGTGAAGTATACCTTCGAGACCATGATGATCAATTCCCAGGTCTACGATCCCTGCTTCGACGGCGTGCGGGAGATCCGCTGCCCGGACGACTATACCGTGGTGATCACCACGGAATATATAAAGGGCGACATGCTCATGAATCCTGTGCCTATCCTGCCCCGGCATATCTGGATCGAGCAGCCGGACCTGCGCAGCTTCACCAACGATGAGCTGATCGGTTCCGGACCTTTCCTCCGCCAGATGGTGGACACCGGCCCTCAGGAGACCAGCTGGATCTTCCAGGCCCGGTCCAATTATTTCGGCGGCGCGGCCAAGCTGGGCAGCGTGCGCTTTATCTACTATTCCACCGAGACCATGGCGGGCCGGACCCTGTCCTCCGGGGAGGTGGACGCGGCCTTTGGCCTTTCGGACGTACAGCTGACCACCCTGCAGGGCGTTCCCGGCGTGCGGCTGATCCAGTCCTATCTGCCCGGCTCCGAAGTGTGGGGCGTGGCGTTCAACACCCGCAGGCCCTATTTCAACACCACGCCCATGCGGATCATGGTGGAGTATTGCACCGACAGGGCGTGGATGCTGTCCATGTCCTCCGGCGAGGCGGGCATGACCGGCAGCGTATGGGCCTCGCCCGGCGCCAGCTACTTCAACAGTATGGTGAACATGCGTGGCATGAATCCCGTGGACGCCCAGAACATCTGCTACACGGCGGGATATTATGACGGGGACGGCGACGGGATGCTGGAGGACATGGTCACTGGCGATCCGCTGGTGCTGAACCTGTACACAAGCTCCCTGGACAGCTGGTCCTCCACGGCGGCAACTATCCTAATGGACGGCCTGGCCGCTATCGGCGTGGATGTGGACCTGAAGGTGGTGGACGGGCCTGTGACCAGCGCGTGCACCCCCAAGGGCAGCTGGGACATGTGTATGCTGTCCTGGCGGGGCAACGCCAACCCGGTGCTGGCTGCCAAACGCTTCTGCGCCGCCCAGAACAGTCTGACTGGCTGGTCCAACGACGCCTATGAGGCCGCCTATGACCAGCTCCGCACCGCCACGGACGACATGGCCAAGCAGAACGCGGCCTATCAGCTCCAGCAGATCGTCTATGACGAGGCGCCCTATATGGTGCTGATCTACCACAGCGACATCCAGGCCATCCGGGACGACTACTGGACCGGCTTTGACGAGGTCCTGGAGGCGTCCGGCGGCGTATTCGGCATCGGCAGTGTGGACGCGTATATGAATATAGAACCCGCCGGTACGGCGGGTTAAAACAGGGAAGAGAGGCAAGAGGAAAGATGGAATTGATCCTGAACGAGGCGGCGGCAAAGGAAGAGCTGTCCGGCATCCGGCGGTTCACCGCCTTCGTCAAGCAGACGCCGGGAGCCATCGGTTTTACCATGGGCGAACCGGACCTGGACACCAAGGAGGAGATCAAGGCGGCCGTCATGACGGCTCTGGATGCCAACGAGACTCACTATCCCCCCGGCAACGGCTCACCCTTTACGCTGGAGGCCATCTCCGCTTTCGAGGCGGAGAAATTCGGCCTGCATTACAGCCCCGATGAGATCATCCTCACCATGGGCTCCACGGAGGGGCTGTTCATCACCTTGGCCACGGTCCTGAACCCCGGCGACGAGGTGATCATTCCGACGCCCGCTTTCAGCCTGTACGAGTCCATCACCCGGCTTTTCCGGGGCGTGCCCGTATACCTGCCCACGGAGGGAAGCGGCTTTCAGGTGGATCCGGAGGCCCTGAAAAGGGCCATCACCCCCCGGACCAAGGCCCTGGTGCTCAACTCCCCCAACAACCCCAGCGGGGTCGTCTATACGAAAGAGACGATGGACGCCATCCACGACGTGCTGAAAGATAAGCCCATCTTCGTGCTGTGCGACGACGTGTACAGGGCTCTGGTCTATAAGGGCCAATTCCACAGCTTCGCCGAGTACCAGGACATGCGGGACCGGGTGGTGGTGGCCCAGAGCTTTTCCAAGTCCTACGCCATGACTGGCTGGCGGCTGGGATACGTGCTGGCGGACGCGCCTTTGCGGGATAAGATGCAGGTGTTCCACCAGTACTGCGTCACCTCCGCGCCGTCGGTGCTGCAGCGGGCCTGCGTGCAGGCGCTGAAAACGGATGTGACATACGTGCGGGAGCTGTTTCAGAAGCGGCGGGACTACGTGTACGGCCGGCTCACGGCCATGGGCTGGGACGTGACGAAGCCCGAGGGGGCCTTTTACATGTTCATCCCCACGGGCCGGTATGACAACGACTCTCTGCGGTTCTGCCGGCGGCTGGTGACGGAGGCCGGCGTGGGCTTTGTCCCCGGCGTCTACTTCGCCACGGAGGGCTATATGCGCATGAGCTACTGCTACTCCGACGGGGAGCTGAAAGAGGGCCTGGACCGGCTGGAAAACTGGGTCAACGCCCAAAGGTAGGGTGGCCTCGCAGAGTTCGGCTCCGCAGCAGGCCGCAGCCTTTAAATAAAAAAACAAGCGGCACAGCCGCTTGTTTTTTTATTTCTGTAGATAGGAGGAGACGAGTTCCTGTAGAAGATCGTCCCGATCCAATCGGCCTATGAGTGCCCGGGCGTTGTTGTAGTTGGTGATGTAGGTGGGGTCCTCGGAGAGGATGTAGCCCACGATCTGGTTGATGGGGTTGTAGCCCTTGACCAGCAGCGCGCTGTACACGCTGGACATGATCTCCCGGATCTCCGCGCTGTGGTCTACGACCTTAAACTTGCGGGTGGATTCCTCCATGCTCGTTTCCCTCCTTTACACATATTTTCAGCACTATTATAGCATGAAATCGGCAAAGAAGATGTTACAAAAATATTAAATTTATCGTCACCGGATGCTGGCGCCGTGCCGGTCCGCCAGGGCCTTCAAAATGGCGTTCATGGTCTCGGCGGTGTGCTCCTCGGTCAGGGTCTGGTCCGGGGCCCGGAGGGTCAGGGAGAAGGCCACGCTCTTCTGGCCGGCGGGGATGGGCTCGCCCTTGTATACGTCGAACAGCTTCACGTCCTCCAGATAGGGCTTGCCGGCGGCGGTGATGGTGTCCACTAGGGCGGCCACGGTCACGTCCTCGCCGCAGACCAGGGCGATGTCCCGGCTGACGGCGGGGAACCGGGGCAGGGCGGTGAACACCCGCTCCGGGCCCTGATGGGCCCGCATGGCGGGGATGTTCAGCTGGGCGTAAAAGCTCTTGTGGTCCAGGCCGTATGTCTCGCACACGGTGGGGTGGACCTGGCCCATGACGCCGATGGGCTCACCCGCCGCCTCGATCCGGGCGCAGCGGCCGGGATGGAAAGAGGGATCGGCGGTCTCGGCGGTGAAGGTCACATCCTCCACCCGGGCGTCCCGCAAAATGGCCTCCACGCAGCCCTTGAGCTGGAAGAAGTCCGCGCCGCCGCCGTACT
>CANRBG010000018.1 GCA_947628805.1 uncultured Oscillospiraceae bacterium
GTCTGGCGGGTGGGCAAGTATATTCGTCTTTCCCGTGAGGACGGCAACGTAGTCTCTGAATCGGTTGTCAACCAGGACAAAATACTGAATGACGAACTACCCCGCTTTTTCGAGGATGGTCTGTATGAGGTCGTCGATACCTACATTGACGACGGCACCAGCGGCACGACGGATATTGAGCGCGAGGATTTTCAGCGCATGGTACGCGACGTGAAATCGGGGCGGATCAACTGCATCATTGTAAAGAATCTCTCACGGGCGTTTCGGAACAGCGCGAATCAAGGCTTTTTCCTAGAAGAATTTATCCCTTTGTATAACACACGTTTTATCTCCCTATACCAGCCCTGCATTGACACATACCTTAATCCAGAAGTGGTACACAGCTTGGAGGTCAGCATCACGGGCTTTATGAACGAGCAATACGCCTATAAGACCTCGGCAGATGTACGCAGGACATTCAAGCATAAAAGGGAGAACGGTGAGTTTATCGGCGCATTTGCCCCCTACGGGTATCTGAAAGACCCGGAGGACAAAAACGCCCTCATCGTAGACGAGGACGCGGCACAGATCGTGCGGGATATTTTCACATGGTACGTTTCCAGCGGCATGAGCAAGGGCGGGATTGCAAGAAAACTCAATGAGATGGGCATCCCAAACCCTACTGCCTATAAGCGATCAAAGGGCTTCCACTATGAAAACCCTCACGCCAAGCAAAATGATGGATTGTGGTCTATGCCCTCCGTCAGCCGTCTGCTGCAAAACCCGGTTTACATTGGGGTCATGCGTCAGGGTATGCAAAAGGTCATAAGCTACAAGGTACACAAGCGTACCGCAGTCCCGGAAGATGAATGGTACATCGTTGAAAACGCCGTCCCGCCGATCGTCAGCAAGGAAGTGTTTGAGGCTGCCCAGAGCTTGCACCAAAAAGATACCCGGACACCTGCCGGAAAACAAGAGGTCTATATGTTTGCCGGGCTGCTCCGCTGTGCCGATTGTAAAAAGGGTATGTACCGCCATACGTCCAAAAAGCAGGTGTATTACAAATGCAGAACGCACACGGAAAAGGGAAAGGGTTTTTGCTCCACCCACGCCATCCGAGTAAGCGTTTTGGAATCTGCGGTGCTTGCGGCTATCCAGGAGCAAATCGCCTTGGTAGAACGCCTAGCTGAAATCGTCGGAGAGATCAATGCGGCACCTGTGATTAAGACAGAATCCGTGAGGCTTAACGCATCGCTGAAGCAGCGGACAAAGGAATTGGAGAAAGCCACCGCCCTTGCAGACGGCCTTTATATGGACTGGAAAAACGGTGACATCAGCCGGGACCAGTACCGTCGGATGAAGGTCAAGTGCGACGAGCAGATCGAACAGCTTGAACAGACGATAGCACATATCAAGGACGAGTGCGAGACGTTGAGCCACGGCATATCGCCTGACAGCGACCCATACCTTACCGCCTTTCTCAAACACCGGAATATTACCGCCCTATCCCGTGGCATCGTCACGGAGTTGATAGATACCATCTATGTCCATGAGGGCGGGGGACTGGAGATCGAGTTTCGGTTTCAAGACCAGTATCGCCGGATCGTAGAGTTCATCGAGAACAACAAAAATGACCTCTGCGTTATCGGCGAAAAAAGTGTTTCGTGAGGGGTTCATAAATAAATGCACCTACGGGTCCTACCGGCCCCACCGGACCTACTGGTGCTACTGGCCCTGCCGGCGCCACAGGTGCGGCGGGCGTTGCCGGACCCATCGGTCCCACCGGGCCCACGGGCGCTGCTGGCCCCGCCGGCGCGACAGGTGCGACTGGCGCGACTGGCGCTGCTGGCCCCATCGGTCCCACCGGGCCTACTGGGCCTACGGGTGCTACGGGCCCCGCCGGCCCTGCCGGTGCGGCTGGTTCTGCTGGCGCTACGGGCCCGACAGGCGCAACTGGTCCTGTGGGTCCTGCTGGCGCGACGGGTGCGACTGGCGCTGCTGGCCCCATCGGTCCCACCGGGCCTACTGGGCCCACGGGCGCTACGGGCCCCGCCGGCCCTGCCGGTTTGATCGGCCTGACAGGCGCCACGGGTCCAACAGGCGCAACTGGTCCTGTGGGTCCTGCCGGTGCAACGGGAGCCACCGGTGCAACGGGAGCCACTGGCGCGACGGGTCCGACGGGTCCTGTGGGTCCTGCTGGCGCGACGGGTGCGACTGGCGCGACAGGAGCCACTGGCGCGACGGGCGACACCGGCCCCACCGGCCCCACTGGGCCGACGGGCGCTACGGGCCCCATTGGTCCTACCGGTCCGGCCCCCACTACGCCGACTGGTCTTGCGGCCTACGGCGGGCGATATAACGTCACCGGCTCCACGCTGGACCTGCCTGCCGCTACGGCGACCCAGGTACCTTTGGCGGCGACTATGCCGGCATTGAACGTGACCTACCCCACTGCTAATGAGATCACCATTGGCCAGGCGGGCGACTATGAGATCGTCTATTCGGCCCTGGTGAGCACTACCGGCGGTCAGGAGCTGACGGTGGCCGTGCGGGTGAACGATGTGGCCGATCCGTCCGCAACGCAGACGGTTGCGCTGACGGGCGGTGTAGAGACCCCGTTGACCGGCTCCGTTATCCTAACACTGGCCGCGGGCGATGTCGTTGACTTAGCCTTGACATCTCCCAATGCTGCGGACGTGACGTTTGGCACTGGCCAGACCGCCGCGTTGACGGTGAAGAAGCTGGACGGCCCCGCCGCGATATAAGGCAACGGCTTTTGCGGGCCTCAACGAAAAACACCAAACAGCCCTGCCGTTTCTCACGGCAGGGCTTTTGCCTTTTGCGTCACACACCCAGGTAATCCTTTTGCGTCTGGCTCAGCTCGTCGATGGTAACGCCCATGGCGGCCAGCTTCCGCCGGGCCACGTCCCGGTCGATGGACCGGGGCACCGGCATCACACCGGGCTCCAGCTTTCCCGTGTGCTCAACCAAATACCGGGCGCTGAGGGCCTGGATGGCGAAGCTCATATCCATGATCTCCGCCGGGTGGCCGTCGCCGCTGGCCAGATTCACCAGCCGGCCCTCCGCGATGAGGAACACGGTCTTTCCGTTGGGCAGCTCGTAGCCCTCGATGTTGCGGCGGGCCTCATAATGGCGCAGGGCGTACCGCTCCAGGCCCGCCGCGTCCACCTCCACATTGAAGTGGCCCGCGTTGGTCAGGATGGCCCCGTCCTTCAACAGGGGGAAGTGCTCCTCCGTTATGACGCCGCAGCAGCCGGTGACAGTGCAGAAAATGTCCCCGATGGGGGCGGCCTGGGCCATGGTCATGACCCGGAAGCCGTCCATGACCGCCTCGATGGCCCGGACCGGGTCCGTCTCCGTGACGATGACCCGGGCCCCCAGGCCCTTGGCCCGCATAGCCACGCCCTTGCCGCACCAGCCGTAGCCGGCCACCACCACGTCCTTGCCCGCCACGATCAGGTTGGTGGTGCGCATGATGCCGTCCCAGACGGACTGGCCGGTGCCGTAGCGGTTATCGAAAAGGTGCTTGCAGTCCGCGTCGTTGACCAGGATGGCCGGGAAAGGAAGCTGTCCGGCCCGGTCCAGCTGACGCAGCCGGTGCACGCCGGTGGTGGTTTCCTCGCACAGGCCGATCACCCCGGGCAGATACTGGGGAAACCGCTCCCAGAGCCCCTGCATCAGGTCGCCCCCGTCGTCGATGACGATCTCCGGCCCGCAGGCCAGGACCTTGTCGATGCATTCATCGTACTGCGCGGCGGTGCAGCCGTGCAGGGCATGCACATCCAGGCCCCCGGCCGCCAGGGCGGCGGCCACGTCGTCCTGGGTGGACAGGGGGTTGGAGCCGGTGACGTGCATCTCCGCCCCCGCCATAGCCAGCACCCGGCAAAGGTAGGCGGTCTTGGCCTCCAGATGGACCGACAGGGCTACCTTTCGCCCCGCCAGGGGCTTTGTCCGGGCAAATTCCTCCCCGATGGACCGGCACAATGGCATGTTCCGGGCCGCCCAGGCAATCTTCTTCTCCCCGGAGGGGGCCATGTCTATATCGCGAATGGTGCTCATAGCGGCATTCTCCCAAGCATAATTATTTCTCGGCGTTTTCCTCGCCCCGATCCTCCGCTTTCGGGGCAGACTTCTTCCACCGGAGCCAGAACTTCCACCAGGGGACCTTTTTGACGTTCTCCGCCGGGATCAGGGCCTCCTTGGGCTCGGGGATGGCGGCTTTCAGGGCCTCGGCCTTGTCGGTCTTTTCCCAGGGGACCTCCAGGTCCTCTCGGCCCATGTGGCCGTAAGCGGCCAGCTGCCGGTAGATAGGCCGGCGCAGGTCCAGGTCCCGGATGATAGCGGAAGGCCGCAGGTCGAAGACCTGATTCACCGCCTTCTGCAGCGTCTCGTCGGACTCCTTGCCGGTGCCGAAGGTGGTCACGTTCACGCTGACCGGGGTAGCCACACCGATGGCGTAGGCGATCTGGACCTGGCAGCGGCGGGCCAGCCCCGCCGCCACGATGTTCTTGGCTACCCAGCGGGCGGCGTAGGCGGCGGACCGATCCACCTTGGTGGGGTCCTTGCCGGAGAAGGAGCCGCCCCCGTGGGGCGCGCTGCCGCCGTATGTATCCACGATGATCTTCCGGCCGGTCAGGCCGGAATCCCCCTGGGGTCCGCCCACCACGAAACGGCCGGTGGGGTTGACGTAGCACTTCACGTCCCCGTGGTTGAGCCGCTCGGGCAGGATGGGGGTGATGACCTCCCGGATGATGTCGTCCCGGATCTGCTCGTTTTCCACCTCCGGGGCGTGCTGGGTGGAGACTACCACCGTGTCCACCCGAACGGGCTTGTCCTCCTCGTCGTACTCCACGGTCACCTGGGTCTTGCCGTCGGGCCGCAGATAAGGCAGGGTGCCGTCCTTACGGACCTGGGCCAGCCGCCGGGCCATCTTGTGGGCCAGACTGATGGGCAGGGGCATCAGCTCCGGGGTCTCGTCGCAGGCGTAGCCGAACATCATGCCCTGATCCCCCGCGCCGTTTTCCAGCTCCGCCGCCTCCCCGCCGGATTTCTGCTCCAGGCTGGCGTTCACGCCCATGGCGATGTCCGGGCTCTGCTCGTCGATGGAGGTCAGCACCGCGCAGGTGTCGCAGTCCATGCCGTACTTGGCCCGGTCATAGCCGATGTCCCGCAGCACGCCCCGGGCCACCTTGGGGATGTCCACATAGCAGCTGGTGGTGATCTCCCCCATCACGTACACCATGCCCGTGGTGGCGGTGCACTCGCAGGCCACGTGGCCCTGGGGGTCTTTGGACATGATCTCGTCCAGGATGGCGTCCGCGATCTGGTCACAGATCTTGTCGGGATGGCCCTCCGTGACCGATTCGGATGTAAACAGGTAGTGGCTCATTTGCGCTCTCCTTTGCATGAAATCTGTATGAAATCAGCCAAAACAAAAGCTCGCCGGAAAGCCGGCGGGCATAGAACAGGCTGTTCCTTATCTTTCGATCTTTACACCGCCGGAATTGGCACCTTTTGCTTCTCGCACAGGTTGCCGGGCTTCACAGGGCCGGTCCCTCCGCCACTCTTGATAAGGCTATGAAATTATGCAGACTTATTGTAGCATGGTTTTGGATAAAGTCAATAGCGTCTTGACAAAAACCCGCTCAAGGACGACAATATAGAGCATGAAAAAGATCTCTCAAAAGCTCCTCGCCATCTCCGTGATCCTCACGCTGGCGTTCATCTGGATCAACTCCATGCTGCCCGGCGACCTGTCCGGCCGGGAGAGCGGGTGGGTCCTTCGGCTGGCAGAGCCGCTGCTGGACTATATCCGCAGCGGCCAGATCCGGCAGGCCATGCTCCGCTTCGCCCTCCGCTTCCCCGACCGGCTGAGTGAGTCGCTCATCCGCTTCGCCGGGGCGGTAGAGGACCATCTGCTGAGCCAGGACGCGATGTTTCTGGTGCGCAAGGCCGCCCATTTTTCCGAGTACACCTTACTGGGATACCTGATGGGACTGCTGTGTGTGCGCCGGGACGGCCGCAGCCGGTTCTTTCTGCCGGAGGCCGCCTGCCTGGGGGCCGCCTTCATCGACGAGGGCATACAGCTGTTCAGCGCCGGCCGGGCCGCCCAGCTCCGGGACGTGTGCATCGACCTGTCCGGCGCGACTCTTGGCCTGACCATGGCGCTGGTGCTGCTGGGGGTAGTGCGGGCGTTTCTGCGGTCAACAGCCTCAAAAACTTGGGGAAATTTATAAAAACTATTGCTCTCCTTGGAAATTTGTGGTACACTTTTCACAAAGGAGGTCGAGTGCTATGACATTCACATTCACCGGCAAGAAATACGAGGTATCCGATGAACTGAAGGCCTACGCGGAGAAGAAGATCGGCAAGATCGACAAGCTGTTCCGCACGGAGAGCGACGCATCCGTCACCTTCAGCGTGGAGCGCGGCCGCTGCACGGCGGAGGTCACCATCCGCAACAACGGCATGTTCTATCGGGTCACCGAGACCACCAGCGACATGTTCGCCTCCATCGACTCCGCCTGCGCCGCTCTGTTCCGGCAGGTGCGCAAGAACAAGACCCGTCTGGAAAAACGCCTGCGGGACGGCGCCTTCGAGCGGACCTCCGCCCCTGTCTCCATACCCGACGACGAGGAAGAGGCGGAATACAGGATCATCCGCACCAAACGTTTCTCCATGAAGCCCATGAGCCCGGAGGAGGCGGTCATGCAGATGGACCTGCTGGGCCACGCTTTCTTCGCCTTCCGCAACCAGGACGAGGACGGGGCATTCTCCGTTGTGTATAAGCGCAACGACGGCGGCTACGGCATGATCTCCGACACGGCGGAATAACTCCATAAAATCAAAGAAGCCGGCAAAATGCCGGCTTCTTTTTGCGTTCGGGTGAATGCGTCTGCATTCAAACGACTCTCTATCGTTGTCCCTTGTCGTAGGGGATGCCCTCGGCCTTGGGGGCCCGGGAGCTCTTGGAGGTGAACGCCAGCACCACCAGCGACACGATGTAGGGCATCATGTTGTAAACGGTGCTGGGGATGTTCAGGCTGTACAGGAAGTCGAAGCCCATGTACACGTTGGAAAGGGCCCGGAACAGGCCGAACAGCAGCGCCGCCAGGGCGATGCGGGTGGGCCGCCACTGGCCGAAGATCATCACCGCCAGGGCCAGGAAGCCGAAACCGGCCACGCCGTTTTCAAACTTCCACTCGCTGACGCCGGCCAGGATGTAGCAGATGCCGCCCAGGCCGCCGTACACACCCGAGATCAGCACGCCGCACCAGCGCATCTTGTACACGTTGATGCCCACGCTGTCCGCCGCCTGGGGATGCTCGCCGCAGGCCATGAGCCGCAGACCGAACTTGGTCTTGTACAGCACCACATAGGCGATCACCAGAGCGATCACGGCGATGAGCATGAACCAGTTGAACTCGAATCCGCCGATGTTGACGAGGAATGCCTTTTTCGGCCCCACGTACTGGATGACGGAGGACACGTCGTTGGGGTTGGCGGCGGTGTTGATGGCCTTCACCAGCACCGTGGCGCCGGCGGTGCCCAGCATATTCAGGGCCGTGCCCACGATGGTCTGGTCCGCCTTGAAGTTGATACAGGCCACGCCCAGCAGCGACGCGTAGATCACGCCGAAGCCGATGGCCCCCACCATGACCGCCAGAACCATCACCAGCGCGGAGGTACCGGCGGGCATATAGCGCATCACCAGGGCGCCGCCCAGGGCGCCGATGACCATGATGCCCTCAAGTCCCAGGTTGATGACGCCGGAGTGCTCCGCGAAGCAGCCGCCCAGAGCCACCAGCATCAGCACAGAGGCAAAGATCAGGGTGTATTGCAGAAGCAGTGTCATTTCCCGCCGCCTCCTTTCTCGGTATCAGAGGCAAGTTTTCCTTGCTGCGCCTGTTTTTCCTCCCGCTTGGCGATGGACTTGTTCATGGCGTACTTGATGAACAGCACGAAGCCGCACAGATAGATGATGATGGAGCTGATCAGATCGGAGATCTGGGAGGAATACTTGGTCAGATCCACATAGGCGCCGCCGTTGGTGATATGCTGGATGAAGTAGGAGGAGAAGATGGCGCCCACGGGATGCAGCCCGCCCAGGAAAGCGGCGGCGATGCCGTTGAAGCCCATACCGGGGACGGAGGACTGCGTGACGGACCACTGCTCGTAGTCGGTCTGGTACAGGAACGCCCCGCCCAGGGCAGCCAGGGCCCCGGCGATAGCCAGGGTCAGGATGATGTTGCGCTTCTCCGCCATGCCGGCGTATTTGGCGGCGTTTTTGTTGTTGCCGGTGGCTTTCAGCTCATAGCCCAGCTTGGTCTTGTCCAGCAGCACCATGATCACCACCGCCAGGATGATCGCCAGGGGGACGGCGATGGTCACGTACTTATTGCCGCTGAACAGTTTGGCCATTCCCAAAGAGGGCAGCAGCGCCTGGGGCGCCTCGCTGGCCATATGCAGGGTGTAGGGGCTGGTGGGCTCCTTCACTGTGTTGAGGATCATATTGGTGGTGTAAAGGCCGATCCAGTTGAGCATGATGCCGGAGATGACCTCGTTGACGTTGCAGTAGCTCTTCAAAAGGCCCACGATGGCCCCGTAGACCGCGCCCACCAGGACGGTGAACAGCAGGCAGGGCAGCCAGCTCCAGCCCCAGCCCAGGGAGGAGATCAGGCACGCACAGCTGCCCACAACGAACTGGCCCGCCGCGCCGATGTTGAAAAGGCCCACCTTGTAGGCGAACAGCACGCTCAGCGAGCACATCAGCAGGGGGGCGGTCTTCACCAGGGTGTTGCCCAGGTTTTTCAGCCGCAGATTGGTCTTGGAGTAGTTGAGGAAGTTCTTCACCACCGACACGATGGCCTCTCCCGCGCCGGAGGGATTGATGAACAGCAACACGATATACCCGATGAGCAGGCCCAGCACGATGCAGATCAGCGAGGCGACCAGGGCCTGCACCGCCGGGTTTTTCCAAATATTCTTCTTCATGGGCTCACCTCGTCTCTCTTGGCGCCGGCCATGTACAGGCCCAGCTCCTCCTGGGTGGTCTTTTTCGGGTCAAGCTCGCCCACGATCTCGCCCTCGTACATGACCAGGATCCGGTCGGGCACGTCCATGACCTCGTCCAGCTCCAGGCTCACCAGCAGCACCGCCTTGCCCGCGTCCCGCTGGGCCACCAGCTGCTTGTGGATGTACTCGATGGCGCCCACGTCCAGGCCACGGGTGGGCTGGACCGCCACCAGCAGCTCTGGGTCCTTGTCGATCTCCCGGGCCACGATGGCTTTCTGCTGGTTGCCGCCGGACATGCTCCGGGCGATGGTGACCGGCCCCTGGCCGGAGCGGACGTCGTACTGCTCGATGAGCTTTTCGGCGTACTCCCGGATGGGTCCCCGTTTCAGGAAGCCGGCCTTGCTGGTGAACTCCGGCTCGAAGTACCGCTGGAGCACCATGTTGTCCTCCAGGGTGTAGTCCAGCACCAGACCGTGCTTATGCCGGTCCTCGGGGATATGGCTCATGCCGGAGGTGGACCGCTTGCGGATGGAGGCGTGGGTGATGTCCTGGCCGCACAGCGCGATGCTGCCGCTGACCAGAGGCTCCAGACCCGTCAGGCCGTAGACGAACTCGGTCTGGCCGTTGCCGTCGATGCCGGCGATGCAGACGATCTCGCCCCGGCGGACCTGCAGGGACACGTTTTTGACCGCGTTGTTCTTATGTACCTTGCTGGCAACGGTCATGCCCTTCACGTCCAGGACCACGTCGCCGGGAGTGGAGGGCTTTTTCTCCACGTGAAAGTTCACGTTCCGGCCCACCATCATGGCGGACAGCTCCTCCATGGTGGTGTTTTTGGTCTCCACAGTGCCGATGTACTTGCCCTTGCGCAGCACGCTGCACCGGTCGGCCACGGCCATGATCTCCGCCAGCTTGTGGGAGATGAACAGGATGCTTTTGCCCTCGGCGGCCAGATTCTTCATGATCTGCATGAGCTCCTCGATCTCCTGGGGGGTCAGCACCGCGGTGGGCTCGTCGAAAATCAGGATCTCGTTGTCCCGGTAGAGCATTTTGAGGATCTCCGTACGCTGCTGCATGCCCACGGTGATGTCCTCGATCAGGGCGTCCGGGTCCACCTGCAGGCCGTACTTTTCCGACAGGGCCAGGACCTTTTCCCGGGCCTCCTTTTTCTGGAGAAAGCCGTGTTTGGTGGGCTCCACGCCCATGATGATGTTGTCCAGAACGGTGAAGCACTCCACCAGCTTGAAGTGCTGGTGGACCATGCCGATGCCCAAATCGTTGGCGTCGTTGGGGTCCTTGATGGACACCACCTGGCCGTTCTTTTTGATAACGCCCTCCTCCGGCTGGTACAGGCCGAACAGCACGCTCATCAGCGTGCTCTTGCCGGCGCCGTTCTCGCCCAGCAGGGCGTGGATCTCACCCTTTTTCAGCTGCAGGGTGATGTTGTCGTTTGCGATGATGCCGGGAAACTTCTTGGTGATGTTCAGCATTTCGATCGCGTATTGCGTTTCCGCCATCCTCATCCTCCTTTCCTGGGGTCCCACCCGCGCGCAGCCTGCGCGGTGTGTCAATTTTTTACAGTTTCTCTTTTAAAAAAGCAGACGCGGCGGGGCCGCGTCTGCTGTTGTTCGCTATGGGGTCAGATCACTTGATGTTGCCCTGGTAATCCACGGCCACAGCAGTGACCTCGGGCTCGTTCTCGGTGTCATTGGAGACGGTCACGTCGCCGTTGAACATGGCAGCCACCAAGGCATTGTAGTCTTCCTCGGTGAAAGCGCCGTCCTCAAACTGGGTGGTGCCCAGCTGGACGTAGTTGTCCTCGGGGACCTCGGAGACCAGGCCCAGGGTGTCGATCTTGCCGCCGAACTCATCGAACAGGCCGTCCTGCACCGCGGCCAGCAGGGTGTTCACAGTGGCGCCCAGGCCCTTCATGGCGGAGGTGACGGTCATGCCCTCACCGTACTGGCCATCGATCAGAGCGGCCTGGTCGGTGTCAACGCCGATGACCTTGCCATCGACCTTGGCGGCAGCCTCGGCCACGGAGGTGTACACACCGCCGCCGCAGGCGAACACGATCTCGGTGCCGGCGCCGTACCAGGTATCCATGGCGGCGGTGATGTCCGCGTCGCCGTAGAACTGGTTGGCGTAGGCGTACTTGATCTCCACGTCCTCAACGCCGTCCTCGGCAGCGGCCGCGTCAGCGCCCTGCACGAAGCCGTAGCCATAGCGGATAACGGCGGGCACAGCCATGCCGCCGCAGAAGCCGATCTTGGTGTAGCCCAGCTTCACGGCCGCGTAGCCGGCCATGTAGCCGCACAGCTCTTCCTGGTAAGTAGCGCAGTAGAGGTTGGCGGGAACGGTGTAGTCCTCGCCCAAATCGCCGGCGCCCACGTCCAGGGCGATGAAAGTGACGTCCTCGTTGTACTCGGCAGTCTCCTTGATGGCGTTGGCGAAAGCGTAGCCGGGCATCACGATGACGGTGTAGCCGTCCTCGATGGCCAACTCAATGGAGGAGACGCGGTCGGAGTCGGAGTCGGAGGTGGGCTTGTAGTATTTGAAGTCCACGCCGTTGGCCTCGGCATAGGCCTTGCAGGCCTCATAGGTAGTCTGGTTGAAGGACTGGTCGGTGATGTCGCCGTAGTCGGTGATCATAGCGACGCTCATATCCTCGCCGTCCGCGAAAGCGACGGCAGACAGGGCGAAGACCATGGTCAGAGCCAGGACGAGCGCAAGGATCTTTTTCATGGGGTTCCTCCTTAAAAATAATGTGTTTTTTCGGGGTCTGGATCCCTTATTCCATATACCTTGATTATAGCATGTCCCCTCGTTTCGCGCAACGGGAAAGAAATAAAAAGACGGCAACGAGATATTGCAAAATAGTTTCAATTTTTCCGTAAAATCCCGGCTGCGCTTCTTTCTTGCGCGGGGCGGTCATTTGTGTTATTATACTTTTTAATGTAAGAAGAAAGGGGGCCGTCCCATGGCCAGCACTCTCGTGATCGGCATCGCCGGAGGCACCGGCAGCGGCAAGACCACCATCACCCGCCGGCTCCAGCGGCAGTTTGAAAACCGGGTCTGCACCCTCTATCACGACAACTATTACCGCTCCCACGACCATCTGACCATGGAGGAGCGGTCGAAGCTCAACTACGACGAGCCCGCCGCCTTCGAGACGGATCTGCTCATCAAACATCTGGACGCCCTGCGCCGGGGCCAGCCGGTGGACGAGCCCATCTACGATTACACCGTCCACAACCGCTCCAGCCGGACCCAGCGCATCCTGCCCGCGCCGGTGGTGCTGGTGGAGGGTATCCTCATTTTGGAGAACGAGCGGCTGTGCAAAAGCATGGACATCAAGGTGTTCGTGGACGCGGACGCGGACGTGCGGATCCTGCGGCGGATCGTCCGGGACGTGCGGGACCGGGGCCGGAGCCTGGAGTCGGTGGTGAACCAATACCTGACCACGGTCAAGCCCATGCACGAGTTATATGTGGAGCCGTCCCGGCGGCGGGCGGATATCATTATCCCCGAGGGCGGACACAACGAGGTGGCCGTGGAGCTGCTGATCCGGCGCATCCAGGCCCATCTGGAGGAGGATAAAGAAGATGGCTAAGCTCTATTTCAAATACGGCGCCATGGGCTCCAGCAAATCGGCTCAGGCCCTGATCGCCAAGTTCAACTACGAGGAGCAGGGCATGCGCTGCTGGCTGATCAAGCCCGCCACGGACACCCGGGACGGGGCGGACGTGGTCCGCTCCCGGATCGGCCTGACCGCCACCGGCGACGTGGTATCCCCGGTGGACAACATCGGCGACCTCTATCAGTCCGCGGGCTGGTGCGACGTGATCATCGCCGACGAGGCCCAGTTTTTCACCCCCGCCCAGATCGACCAGCTCCGGGACATCGTGGATCAGGCGGAGATCCCGGTGATGTGCTTCGGCCTGCGGACGGACTTTCAGACCCACCTGTTCCCCGGGGCACGGCGGCTGATGGAGGTGGCAGACTCCATCACGGAGATCAAGACCATCTGCACCTGCGGCCGCAAGGCGGTGGTAAACGCCCGGCTGGACGAAAACGGCGACGTGGTCACCGAGGGCCAGCAGGTACTTTTAGGCGGCAACGACACTTACACCGCCATGTGTCACCGCTGTTGGAAGAAAAAGATCCGCGAGCAGGAAGAGCGGAAAAAGGAGGCAAAATTATGAGTGGAACTGTCAAGAGGATCGGCGTTCTGACCAGCGGCGGCGACGCGCCGGGCATGAACGCGGCGGTCCGGGCCGTGGTCCGCACGGCCATCGGCCAGGGCATGGAATGCGTGGGCATCCGCCGGGGCTGGAACGGGCTGGTATTCAGCGACTTCACGCCCCTGGACTCCGACGCGGTGAGCCACATCCTGGCCGCCGGCGGCACCATTTTGTACACCGCCCGCAGCGAGGAATTCCTCACGCCGGAGGGCCGGGACAAAGCCGCAGCCACCTGCCGGCTGCTGGGGCTGGACGCGGTGGTGGCCATCGGCGGCGACGGCACCTTCCGGGGGGCGCTGGAGCTGTCCCGCAAGGGCGTGTCCGTGGTGGGCATCCCCGCCACCATCGACAACGACATCGGCTGCTCCAACTACACCATCGGTTTCGATACCGCCTGCAACACCGCCGTGGAATGCATCGACAAGCTCCGAGACACCATGCAGAGCCACGAGCGCTGCTCGGTGGTGGAGGTCATGGGCCGCCACGCCGGGTATCTGGCCCTGTACGTGGGCCTGTCGGTAGGCGCCACCGCCGTGCTGATCCCCGAGCGGAAGCTGGACTTCCAAAAGGACGTGGTGGAGCGCATCCGCCAGTCCCGGATGATGGGCAACACCCACTTCATGATCGTGGTGGCCGAGGGCGCCGGCAGCGCCCCGGAGATCGGCAAGCGCATCCACGAAGAGCTGGGCATGGACCCCCGGGTCACCATCCTGGGCCACATCCAGCGGGGCGGCTCCCCCACCGCCCGGGACCGGGAGATGGCCGCCCGCATGGGCTACACCGCCGTCATGGCCCTGGCCCGGGGCGAGGGCAACTGCATCGTCTGCACACACGACGGCCGCCTGGTCACCAAGCCCATCGAGCAGGCCCTGACCGAGACCAAGCACCTGCAGATGGAGCGGTACGACGTGCTGGAGGCCATGCACGCCAAAAACATGTGAACAACATACCGAAAGGGACGCGCGGCCGCGCGTCCCTGTTTTTTGTATGCCTCGTTCCCTCTATGGCTCCGGGCGCACCCCGGCCAGGACCGTCTCCAGATAGGGCTCCACGCCCGGCTCCCGGAGATCTGCCGCCTTTTTCACAAAGCGGACCACCAGCTCCCGCCCGGCGGCGAGGGCCAGACGCACCTCCAAAAACGCCCCGTTCTTGTTCTCATACAGGGCCCGGTGCCCGGAGAGCGTGCCGGCCCGGACCGCCGTGACCGGGCTGTGCCGCCGGGCGCCCCAGTCCGGCGAGGTCATCTCCGCCAGCTCCCGCTCCGTGCCAACGCACCCTTCCTCCAGGTCCCACTCCAGGTAGTATTTTTTGTCCGGCGTCCAGGCGGCCAGCCCGTACTCGGAGCAGACATCCGGCATCGTCTCCAGATAAAACCCCTCCGGCAGAGCAAAGGAAACGCCCGGGGCATAAAACCGACCGTTTTTGTACTGAAGCATCTTGGTTCCCCCTTCCACAAAGTTTTAAAAACAATGTTTTCTTAATAATATGTGATTTAAACTTATATGTCAAGCTATGGATAATATTTAACCACCTATTATTCGCCCCTCTGCGATGTACAATATTACACAGAGGGGACGTGTCTTATGTACGAAGAGTTTACACAGAAAAGAATCACCCAACTTAGAACGCAAAAGGGCGTCTCCGCGCGAGACATGTCCTTGTCATTAGGCCAGAACGAAGGTTATATCAACCAGATCGAAAACAGAAAGGCGCTTCCTTCCCTGCCGGGCCTATTCTACATCTGCGAGTATTTCCAGATTACGCCCCAGGAATTTTTTGACGAGGGCAGCCGCTATCCGGCGTTTCTGGCGGCGCTGGTGGAGAACCTGAAGAAGCTGGACGCGGCGGACTTGGCCACCGTAACGGCCCTGGTAAGATCTCTTGCGAAAAAGTGAACGGAAACGGACGGGTCTGCGGCCCGTCCGTTTTTTGCGCCCCGGCCGGGCCGGGGCGGGGCGTGCGTCCCCGCCTTTGCTTTTGCCAGAGAAATGCTCATTCCAAACATTTCTTGACAGGAAACCTGTTATAGTTTATATTGTAGTCAATAAAGTTAATAAATTGAAAATTATAGTTTATAATATAGACGTTAAATTTATTTTTGAGGTGTTCGTATGTCTATTTCCAGGCAGCGCCGAGATGAGATCCGCGCCAGAATTATCCAATTGATAGGCGAGAATGATTTCTCTGTGTCTGCCTTTGCGGTGCAGGAGGGTCTGTCTGTCCAAACAGTTTACCGCTACCTTCAGGACCTCGAAAAAGAGGGTGTCATCACCAAAAGGAAGACAGGGCGTAAAAATATATATACCCTCTGCGAGCAGGATAAGCTTTTTCGGTATCCGCTGCAAGGACTCAAAGAAGACATCATATGGAAAAGGGACGCGGAGCCGTTTTTCTCCGACCTGCCGTCTGTCGCACTGGCAAATCTCTCCTTTGCTTTCACGGAGATCTTGAACAACGCCGTTGATCATTCCAACGGAACGGAGGTCAAGATTCTTTTAAGAAAGAACGGTTACATTGCGACGGCATTCATATCCGACAACGGTATCGGTATTTTCCGAAAAATCGCGGATGCCCTTGGTCTGGAGGAAAAACGCTTTGCGATCCTAGAGCTGGCAAAGGGAAAATTCACCACCGACCCGGACAGTCACACCGGCGAGGGCATTTTTTTCAGTTCCAAAGTGGTGGACGCCTTTGTGATCGGCTCCGAAGATCTGATGTTTTACGGTTTTTCTGACACGAACCCTTATCTGGACACATCCATCGCGCCGGCCAGCGGTACACATGTCCTGATCCAGATCAAATACGACCACACCGAGCCCATGAGCGATGTGTTCGACCGGTTCACCCAGGCGCCGGACGATTACGGTTTTTCCAAAACAGTCGTTCCGGTGCGGCTGTTGGAATACGGCGACGAGCGCCCCTTGGTCGTCTCACGCTCTCAGGCAAAACGGCTGATGGTACGCTTTGAAAAGTTCCAGAACATCCAACTGGATTTTTCCGGCGTTGACGAGATCGGCCAAGGCTTTGCAGACGAGTTGTTTCGGGTGTTCCAAAACCAGCATCCAAACACACGACTGATCCCGATCAACTGCAACGCTCAGGTCGGAAACATGATCGCCAGGGTCCTGGCCAGTACAGATAACACTTAAACGTCTTCAGGGACGCGCCGCCGGCGCGTCCCTTTTATATCCCCGGCGCCCCCCCGCCGCCCGGCTGGAAAATTGCCATGATTTAAGGGCTATCTTTTTGGGCCTGTTCATATTATAGTACATCCCGGACCGCCGCCGCACCGGGGGCTGCGCGGGTCGCGGATTTTTTGGAAATATCCCGCTATTTACGAAATAATGTTGTAGACAGTTGAAACGAGTTGTGCTATTATATCAAGGTATATAATTTAAAGCAGAGGTGATGCTCATGCTCTTTAAGTCCCACGGCGGCGTCCATCCGAACGACATGAAGGCGCCTGCCAACGAAGCGGAGATCTCCACCATTCCTCAGCCCCCCCAGGTGGTGATCCCCATGTCCCAGCACATCGGCGCGCCCTGCACGCCCCTGGTAGCTGTGGGCGACGAGGTAAAGCTGGGTCAGAAGATCGGCGAGGCGAAAGCCCCCGTCTCCGCCCCCATCCACGCCTCCGTATCCGGCAAGGTGGTGGCTATCGAGCCCCATCTGAACAACCTCGGCAATATGGTGACCTCCGTCGTCATCGAAAACGACTTCAAGGACACCCCGGCCGAGACCATGGTCCCCGCCCCGGCGGAGGCCCTGGAGAGCCCCGAGCAGATCGCGGATATCATCCGCGAGGCCGGCATCGTGGGCATGGGCGGCGCCACGTTCCCCACCGCGTTCAAGATCACCAGCGGCTGGGGCAAGGTGGACACCGTCATCATCAACGGCGCCGAGTGCGAGCCCTACATAAACAGCGACTATCGCACGATGGTGGAGCACCCGGACGACCTGCTCAAGGGCATCCAGCTGATCATGAAGGCCTGCAAGGTGGACAAGGCCTACTTCGGCATCGAGCTGAACAAGAAGTTCGCCATCGATCTGCTGAACATCAAGGGCGGCGCCAAGGCCATGGGCATCGAGATCGTGCCCCTGAAGTGCCAGTACCCCCAGGGCGCTGAGAAGACGCTGATCAAGACCATAACCGGCCGCGAGGTGCCTCCCGGCGGTCTGCCCGCCAGCGTGGGCTGCAGCGTGTTCAACGCCTTCACCGCCTACAGCGTCTACAAGGCCTGCTACGAGGGCTGGCCCGCCATCGAGCGGGTGGTCACCGTGGCCGGCTCCGCCATCGCCGAGCCCAAGAACGTGAAGGTCCGCGTGGGCACCCCCATGCAGTGGGTGTTCGAGCAGACCGGCGGCTTTGCCAAGGAGCCCTGGAAGATCATCATGGGCGGCCCCATGATGGGCATGGCCCAGTACGATCTGGCCGTCCCCTGCGGCAAGGGCACCGCGTCCCTGCTGGCCTTTGCCGAGGACGAGGACAAGACCGTGGAGGACCCCGTGTGCATCCGCTGCGGCCAGTGCATCGACGCCTGCCCCATGAACCTGCAGCCCATCTTCATGTACATGTACGAGGAAAAGGACGACGTGGAGATGCTGCAGAAGCTCAACATCATGGACTGCGTGGAGTGCGGCTCCTGCTCGTACATCTGCCCGGGCCGGCTGCATCTGACCCACGCGTTCAAGACCGGCAAGGCCAAGGTCCAGGCCTATCAGGCCGCTCTGAAGGCCAAGGAAGAGGCCGAGAAGGCCAAAGCCGAAGCCGAGGCCGCCGCCGCGCCGGCTGCCCAGGCTCCCGCCGCGGAAGAAAAGAAGGAGGAAAAGTGAGATGAACGAAGAACGTAAACTGATCGTATCCTCCTCTCCCCATATCCGCACCCCCCGGGGCACCCAGGCCATCATGCTGGACGTGATCATCGCCCTGATGCCCGCCATGGTGGCCGCCGTGATCTTCTTCGGGGTCAAGGCCCTGGTGGTGACGGCGGTGTCCGTGGTCAGCTGCGTGGTATTCGAGTTTGGCTACCGCAAGCTGATGAAAAAGCCCGACAGCTGCAAGGACCTGTCCGCGGTGGTCACGGGCCTGCTGCTGGCCTACTGCCTGCCCTATACCTTCCCCTGGTGGGCCGTGGTCATCGGCGCGTTCTTCTCCATCGTGCTGGTCAAGCAGCTTTACGGCGGCATCGGCAAGAACATCTGGAACCCCGCCCTGGCGGGCCGCGCGTTTTTGCTGATCAGCTACGCCGTGCTGATGACCACCTGGTCTGACGGCCCCGACGCCGCCACCTTCGCCACCCCCCTTGCCAGCCTGCACGCGGGCCAGCTGGTGCCCGGCGGCATGAACGCCCTGTGGGCCATGTTCATCGGCAACATCGGCGGCAGCTTCGGCGAGGTCAGCGCCCTGGCCCTTTTGCTGGGCGGCGCGTGGCTGGTATACCGGAAAGTCATCTCCCTGCGCATCCCCGTGTTCTATGTGGGCACGGTGGCCGTGCTGACGCTGATCTTCTCCCGGGGCAACAACCACATCCTGTGGATGCTGCAGAACATCCTGTCCGGCGGCCTGCTGCTGGGCGCCATCTTCATGGCGACCGACTACTGCACCAGCCCCGTGACCCCCAAGGGCCAGATCATCTTCGGTATCGGCTGCGGCCTGCTGACTGTGCTGATCCGCTACTTCGGCGGCTATCCTGAGGGCGTCAGCTTCGCCATCCTCATCATGAACTGCTGCACCTGGCTCATCGACCAGCACACCGCTCCCCGCCGCTTCGGCGTGGTGGGCAAGAAGTCCAAGAAGGAGGACGCGAAGGCATGAAAAAGATCGTTGACTTTGTAAAACCTGCCGTGATCCTGCTTCTGGTGGCCGCCGTGGTGGCCCTGGTGCTGGGTCTGGTGGACCTGGTGACCCGGGACCGGATCGAGGCCATCGCGGAGCAGACCATGAATAACGCCATGCAGTCGGTCCTGCCCGCGGACAGCTATGAGCAGCTGGACGTGGAGCCCGATGGCGAGGTGGACGCGGCCTATGAGGCCGCCGACGGCGCCGGCTGGGTGGTCCAGGTCACCGAGGTCGGCTCCCAGGGCACCGTCACCATGATGGTGGGCGTGGGCAGCGACCTTGCCTGCACCGGCATCTCCGTCACCGAGTCCAGCGAGACCGCCGGTCTGGGCGCCATCGCCTCCCAGGCCAGCGAGGCCGGTGACAACTTCCGCGGCCAGTTCGTTGGCCAGACCGGCACCGTGGCCGTCACCAAGGACGGCGGCGAGATCAACGCCCTCACCGGCGCCACCATCACCTCCAGAGCCATCGCCAAGGGCGTCACCACCGCGCTGGCTCTGTGCGAGACTTTAGGTTAAGGGGGTAGAAAAGGCATGAACGCAAAAAAACAGCTTACCGAAGGCCTTATCACCAATAACCCCGTACTGGTGCAGCAGATCGGCCTGTGCGCTACCATGGCCATCTCCACCACGCTGTTCAACGGCATCGGCATGGGCCTGTCCGTTCTGATCATCCTCACCTGCTGCAACGTGGTGGTCTCCGCCATCCGGAAGATCATCCCCGAGCAGGTCCGTCTGGCCATCTTCGTGGTGGTCATCGCCGGCTTCGTGACCATCGTGGACCTGCTGCTCCAGGCATTCATCCCGGCGCTGAGCTCGGCGCTGGGCGTGTTCATCCCGCTGATCGTGGTCAACTGCATCATCATCGGCCGGGCCGAGGCCTTCAGCTCCAAAGAGGGCGTGTACCTGTCCTTCCGGGACGGCGTGTTCCAGGGCCTGGGCTACACCTGCGTGCTGGTGCTGATGTGCCTGTTCCGCGAGCTGTTCGGCTCCGGCACCATCGGCGGCGGTCTGCTCAACGGCGCCAGCTCCTTCATCACTCTGGACGGCACCGGCGCGGGCATCCGCATCATCCCCGAGGGCTTCGGCGCCGGCGCGCTGGTCCTTCCCTTCGGCGGCTTCCTCACCCTGGGTCTGCTCATGGCTGTCATGCAGTACGCGCTGCGCAAGAGCGGCGAGAAGAAGGCCCGGAAAGAAAAGGAGGTTAAAGAATAATGTTTGCTTCTCTTGTCTCCATTTCTCTGGCGGCGATCCTGACCAATAACTTCATCTTCTCCCAGTTCCTGGGCATCTGCCCGTTCCTGGGCGTGTCCAACAAGATGAGCACCGCCACCGGCATGAGCGTGGCCGTCATCTTCGTCATGACCATGGCCTCCGCCATCTGCTGGGTCATCAACGAGTTTCTGCTGATCCCCTTCGGCGTGGCCGGCTTCATGCAGACCGTGGCCTACATCCTGGTCATCGCCGTGCTGGTGCAGTTCGTGGAGATGTTCCTGAAAAAGGCCATCCCGGCCCTGTACTCCGCCATGGGCATCTTCCTGCCCCTGATCACCACCAACTGCGCGGTGCTGGGCGTGGTGCTGCTGAACACCCAGAACACCTACAACTTCCTGGAGAGCCTCATCGACGGCTTCACCGGCGGCCTTGGCTTCACGGTGGCTATCGTCCTGTTCGCCAGCGTCCGCGAGCGCCTGCAGTTCGCGGATTATCCCAAGGCCTTTGAGGGCTTTGCCATCTGCCTCGTGTCCGCTGCTCTGTTCGCCTTGGCGTTTATGGGCTTCTCGGGCATGAAGATCCTGTAAGGAGGTCGCTCGACAATGACTGTTGTTTCCGCGATCATCATTCTGGGCGCGCTGGGCCTGCTGTTCGGCGTCCTGCTCGTTATCGCCGGCAGGGTGTTCCATGTGGAAAAGGACCCCAAGGAAGAGGCTGTCCGCGCCGTGCTGGCCGGCGCCAACTGCGGCGCCTGCGGCTATCCCGGCTGTGACGGCTATGCCGCCGCCGTCGCCAAGGGCGAGGCCCCGGTGAACGGCTGCGTGCCCGGCGGCGCCAAGGCCGCCGAGGCCATCGGCGAGATCATGGGCGTGTCCGCCGGCTCCGCCGAGCCCAACGTGGCTTTCGTCCGCTGCTCCGGCACCTGCGGCCACACCAAGAAAAAGTTTGAGTACGAGGGCCTGAACTCCTGCCTGGCCGCCACCCGTCTGGGCGGCGGGAACGGCGCCAACGTGTGCCCCGCCGGCTGCCTTGGCTTCGGCGACTGCGTGAACGCCTGCCCCTTTGACGCCATGCATCTGGTGGACGGCATCGCTCAGGTAGACCGGAGCAAGTGCGTCGGCTGCATGAAGTGCGCCGAGACCTGCCCCAAGAAGCTCATCATCAAGGTCCCCGCCGCCTCCACCAACGCCGTTGGCTGCAACTCCAACGACAAGGGCGCGGCCATCACCAAGTACTGCGACTTCGGCTGCATCGGCTGCATGAAGTGCAAGAAGGAATGCCCGGCGGACGCCATCACCATCGAGAACTTCCTGGCCAAGATCGACCAGAGCAAGTGCCAGCGCTGCGGGCACTGCGCGGAGGTCTGCCCCCGCCACGTCATTCACACTTTCGAGTAAAGACGATCAGGAGAAGGTCCGGCCCAAGGCCGGACCTTTTTCCTTATCCATGGAGGGATCTGCCCAATGGAGCTATGGGAAAAACTGTCGGATGTGGACCTGGGTCCCATCCACCTGGGCCAGCTTTTGTCGGCGGTGATCGTCTTCATCCTGTGCCTGATCGCCATCCGGATCCTGAGCCGGCTGGCTCATAAGGCGCTGAGCGCCGCCAAAAAGCTCTCCGCCCCCATGGCGGGCTTATTGGAGACCTGCGTGAAGATCGTGCTGTGGGTCCTGACCGCCATCACCGTCACCGGCGCGCTGGGCATCCCCACCTCCTCTCTGGTGGCCCTGGTCAGTGTGGTGGGTCTGGCGCTGTCCCTGTCCATCCAAAACGTGCTCAGCAACGTCTTCTCCGGCATCACCCTGCTCATCACCAGGCCATTCGAGCCGGGGGACTATGTGGACGTGGCCGGCAACGTGGGCACGGTCAAGACCGTGGGACTTTTCTATACCGTGCTGGATACCTTCGAAAACAAGCGGGTCAACATCCCCAACGCGGACGTGACCGCCGCGTCCCTGGTCAACTACAGCGCCGAGCCCATCCGGCGGCTGGATCTGACCTTTACCGCCTCCTATGACTTCCCCGCCCAGCTGGTGGAGGAGGCGCTGCTGGAGGCCGCCGCCGCGTCGGAGCCGATCCTGGCCGATCCCGCGCCCCACGCCGCTATCCGCGCCTACCAGAGCAGCCGGATCGAGTACGCCCTGTGGGTCTGGTGCCAGACCGGGGTCTATTGGGACGCGGTCTTCGCCATCAACGAGAACGTCCAGAAGAGCTTTCAGCGCCGGGGCATCCGGATGGGCTACGACCGGCAGGACGTGCGTGTAATTTCTGATTGACAACCGGCGGAAAAGGGCGTATCATATCCCCAGCCGATCCAAGGAGGATCCTTTTATGCGTTTCAGCTTTACCGCGGAATTTCACTTCTTTACCTTTGCTCTGCATCGGTAAGGCGGTCTCGCTGCGGTAAAAAAACAGTGTAAAAAGCTGCTGTGCGGTGAGATACCCGCACAGCTTTTGTTTTATCCGATATCACACAGAAAGGCGATAGCAAAATGGAACTGGAAACCCTACAGAACGAGCTGCAAAGTGTGGACGACCAGCTGGGGGGCCTGTTCACCAGGCGGATGGAGCTGGCCGCCTCCCTGGCAAAGGCCCGGCAGGAGCAGGGGCTCTCGCCCATGGACCTGGCCGGCCAGCGGGAGGCAAGGATCCGCTTTCAGGACGCCGCCGGCGACGACAAGACCCTTATCGGCTATGCCGGCGTGGTCTGGTCCACCCTGCAGGACGTGTCCCAAAGCTACCAGGCGTCCCTGCTGGGGAAAAACAGCGCCCTGACCGGCCGCATTTCCAAGAGTCTGGAGAGCACCCCCGCTCTGTTTCCCGAGTCCGCCACCGTGGCCTGCCAGGGGGTGGAGGGTGCCTATGCCCAGATCGCGGCGGACAAGCTTTTTTTGAACGCCCGCATCTCCTATGTGAAGAGCTTTGAGGCGGTGTTCTCCGCCATCGCTAGCGGCTTTTGCCAGTACGGGGTCCTGCCCCTGGAAAACAGCACCGCCGGCTCCGTCAACCGCATCTATGACCTGATGATGGAGTATAATTTCTCCATCGTCCGCTCCGTCCGGGTAAAGGTGGACCACAACCTGCTGGTCCGGCCTGGGGTGAAGAGAGAGGACATCAAAGAGATCTTCTCCCACGAACAGGCCATCGCCCAGTGCACGGAGTTTCTCAAGGCCATGCCCGGGGTCAAGGTGACGGTGTGCGAGAACACCGCCGTGGCCGCCAAACGAGTGGCCGAGTCCGACCGCCGGGACATCGCCGCCCTGTCCTCCCACGCCTGCGGGGCCCTGTACGGGCTGGACACCCTGGCCGCCGACGTGCAGGACAAGGGCAACAACTACACCCGCTTCATCTGCATCGGCAAGGAGCTGGAGATATTCCCCGGCGCGGACCGGACCAGCGTCATGCTGACTCTGAGCCACCAGCCCGGCTCCCTGTACCGGCTCATGAGCCGGGTCACCGCCCTGAACATCAACCTGACCAAGCTGGAGAGCCGGCCTCTGCCGGACCGGGATTTCGAGTTCATGTTCTATTTCGATCTGGAGACCAGCGTCTACTCCCCCCGGTTCATCCAGCTGCTGGCCGACATGGAGCAGATGTGCGAGACCTTCCGGTACCTGGGCAGCTATTCCGAGATCGTCTGAGGCCGCGCGATGGACGGATCACAAAAGCTGACCCGGCGGGATCTGTGGTGTATCCTGGCGCTGCTGCTGGCCGTCATTCCATTTCTGCTGGTGTTTGCCTCCGCCACGAGCCCGCTGACCCACTGGCTGGGCTGGGATTCCTCTATTTTCACCCTTTTGGGCCGCTCCCTGCTGGCGGGCAAGACCCCTTACGCCGATATTTTCGACATAAAAGGGCCCCTAATCTATTTCATCGAGGCCCTGGGCCAGCTCATGGCTCCCTGGCGCGCCGGGTCTTTCCTTCTGGAGATCCCTTTCGATATGCTGTCGGTGCTGCTATTTTATCTCACCGCCCGGCTGTTTCTCTCCCGGGGCAAGTCCATGGCCGCGGTGGGACTGAGCTTCCTCTTCCTGGCGGCCACGTTCATGTGCGGCAACCTGACGGAGGAATACTGCCTGCCGGCGGATGCCCTGTGTCTGTATCTTGCCCTGCGCCTGTTCGCGGGCAATTGGGACGGCAAAGCGGACAATCCCCCGGCTTACGCGTTCGTGTACGGCGTCTGCAGCGCCTATACCGCCTGGATCAAGATCACCCACGGTGCGCTGATATTCGGCGTGGTGCTGTATTTCACCTGCTCGCTGCTGTGGCGGAAGAAATTCAAGCGGCTTTTTCAAAACGCCGCGGCCTATCTGGCGGGGATCGCCCTGGTCACTGTACCGATCGTCATATGGTTCACGGCCCATGACGCCCTGGGGGACATGCTTTTCGGCACGTTCATCGCGCCGCTCCGTTACGCGGACATCAACGCTGAACGCCGGTCCCTGGCCGACTTTCTCAACCTCGGCAAAAACCTGGCGCCGGCGCTGGCAGTTGCCTTTTTTGTCCTCTTCTTCCGGCTGTACCGCCGTCCGTCCGGGCGGCTGCTGCTATGCTGCTGCGCCGTGTCCGCCGCCGCGCTTTTGCCGGGGGCCAGCTTCTCCCATTATTTCATGGTGCTCACGCCCTATATCCCCGTTGGTACGGCTTTGATGCTGGGCTGCCGGCTGGGCGGGGGCGAGAGCTCTCCCCGGACGATAAAGTGGGTCGATTTTATCTTTGCCGCCTATTCCGTGATCCTGCTTGTCGCCGGCACCTATTTGGGCGGGGTGTATTCCGCAAGCTATCTGCTCCCCAGCGTTGACCAGGGCGTGGTCGGTGACCTGGACGCCTTTATCCAGCAGGGGGCGTTGATCCCGGAGCAGGAGCGGGACAGCGTGCTTCTCTACGCGGGCAGCACCGCCTCCCGCTGGTATGAGGCCAATCGCATCATCCCCTGTTACAAGTATTGCGTCAGCTCCTTTATCACCGAGACGCCGGAGGCCATCGAGGATTTTTCGCATCTGATGGAAACCGATCCGCCCCTTTGGTTCGGCACCTTCACGGACCGCGCCAATGCCGCCGGCGGTTTTACGGATATCCTCTATGACGCGCTGGCGGAAAAATATGATCTGGTTTCCGACGGCGCGGGCCTCTCCCTGTATCGCCTGCGAGAGGAAGCCGAGTGAGTACAGAAAACCGGGACCCGATCGGGTCCCGGTTTTCTTATGGTTTTCTACTCCGTCAGTGCCGCCAGCAGAGCGGCGGGACTGTCCACGACGCACTTGGCCCCCTGGGCGGCCAGCTCCTCCGCCGAACGAAAGCCCCAGGACACGATGATCTCATCCATGCCGGCGTTCCGGGCCGTCTGGATGTCCACCTCCGAGTCGCCGATGTACACGGCCTTTTCCCTGGAAATGCCCACGGCCGCCAAGGCCGCGTCCACCATGTCCGGGGCGGGCTTGTTGCGCACGCCGTCCCGGTCGCCCACCGCCACGTCGAATTTTTGGGGGAAAAACCGCTGGCACAGGGCCTGGACCGCATAGTCCACCTTGTTGGAGACCACCGCCAGCCGCATCCCCTGGGCCCGGAGCGCGTCCAGCAGCTCCGGGATGCCATCATAGGGCCGGGTGGTGTCCAGATCGTGGGCGTGATAGTGCTGGTGGAAGGTATCGTACAGGGCTGCCAGCTCCGCCGGCGTCGTGCCCGCCGGGGCCCCCCGCTGGACCAGCTTGCGCACCCCGTTTCCCACGAACCGGCGCACCTCATCCAGGGTCCGGGTGGGATAGCCGTGGGTCTGCAGAGCATAGTTCAGACTGTTTTTCAGATCCTCCAGCGTGTAGAGGATGGTACCGTCCAGATCGAATACCGCAAGGTCGTATTTTTTCATTTTGTCTCCCTCATATGCTTATATCGCCGAGCTCAAAATCCATGACTTTCTTCACTTCCGCCAGGGACGTCTCCACCTGGTAGCCGATCTTGCCCGCGCTGAATAAAATGGCGTCAAATGTCGCCGCGGAGGCGTCGATCACCGTGGGGAAGGGCTTTTTCATCCCGATGGGGGAGCAGCCCCCGTGTATGTAGCCGGTCAGCGGCAGAAGCTCCTTGGTCTTGATCATGGCGATGCTCTTTTCGCCCACGGCCTTGGCGGCCTTTTTCAGGTCCAGCTCCTTTTCCACCGGCACCAGAAACACGTAGTGCTCCCCGCTGCCGGCCGCAGTCACCAGGGTCTTGAACACCCGAGCCGGGTCCTGGCCCAAAACAGCCGCCACCTCCGCGCCGGAGAGCGCGTCCGTATCCCCGTAATAGTGGGGGATATAGGCCGCCTTTTTCTGCTCCAGCAGCCGCATTACGTTGGTTTTTTCTTGTTTTTTACTTTTCATCGGGCATGTACCACCAGGAATTAAATCCGTAGAGATAAGTCCGCGCCCCTTTTGGCATCTGGGTGGCGGCGTTGAACACGTTGTAGTAGTCCCCCGCGCCCATGCCGATGCACAGTGTGCCCATAGCCAGGCAGAAGACCAGCCGGGGGCATATCATCCCCACCGCGTACGGTATAAGGCCGAACACCAGGTTCGGCAGCAGGGACATGAAGATGAACCGGCCCTTGCTCATGGTCTCGGTCCCCACCACGAACAGCAGCCCCTGGGCCCAGTTGGTGTAAAGATACGCATCCTCCCGGAAGCAGACCCCGTGCAGCAGCTCGTGAGGAAACAGCGCCAGCAGTGACGCGGCGCAGCCCACCGGCAGCTGCCAGCGGTTTTCCCACAGAAACGGCCGGCACCGGGCCGCCGCCACGGCTCCCAGCAGGACCATCAGCACAGCGCAAAGGCCGTTGGCGATCAGGCTCATTTGCTTGGTGCTTTTAACCTCTTTGAATGGGACCGCCCCCGGCATGTGCTCTCCGTGGGGGAGGCTGGCCGGGTCCAGGTCATATTTTCCCATGTAGTGCAGCTTCATATTTTCGTTCTATTTGTCTCCCCGGGAAACGGGCAGCATTTACACCTTTTTTATCGGGTGCCGGATGACCGTTTTCCACTTCTCCGGCGCGACTTTGCGCGCGTCGGACAGATAGATCTCGTGATGCAGTCTATCCTTGGAAAAATCATTCGCATACCTGTTTTGCTCCAAAAAAGCGTCCATCACAGCCACGGTCGCGGGTTCCTCGTCAAAGGGGCCCAGGTGCATGATCTGAACGCACAGCCCCTCTTCGACGGTCAAAAATTCCGCGGTTGAGCAATCCATCTTCTTTTTCCTGCTTGCCGTGTCAACGGCCCAGGCAAGGTCTTCTTTCATGACGAATTCCGGCAGCCGGATAACGGAGATCCATCTAAAAGCGGCCTTATCGGAATAATCCACGCCCGCAATACCCTCCTGCCACCAAAATCCCTCCAGCGGCGGTACCACATACTCATAAAAGCCCTTGATCTTATAGTTCGTTTTATAGCTCATTTTCAGGGTATACGCGACGGAATAGAGCACGCCGATCGCCCGCTGATACGCGCCCCCGGCCTCGTTGGGATCGCCCTTGCCTCTGACCGCGATATAGTTTGCCGTTGGAACATTCACGATCTCCGGCCTGTTCTTCGGCATATAAAATTCCTTGTACTCTTTCTTGAAATCAAACATCAAAACACCTCAAAATACTGATCTTGCCGTGTCGATTCTTCCCCGACAAATGGGAAGTTTCCTATTTCTTCTTTTTCGGTTTTGGTGCTGGCAGTTCCTCATACATGGCGTTGAATAAACCTGTCAAAAACTCTCTGTTGTCAACTTCGTCTACCAACAACATCTCTTTTGCTCCCTCATAGGGTAATTCATAGGTCGCTGTTGGCATATAGCTGATCGCTGCTTTTACTGGTTTTACAAGCAATCTGTCATCATAAATGCCGCCTACGATCTTGCCACGGTAATAGATGATAAATTCTCCCATCATAGCCCGATATGTGATTTCATCCAATTCGGATAATTGCCCTAAAACAAATTCTAAATATTCTTTACTCGACGCCATTATTCCACCTCAAACCCCGATTTATCGCAGGCTGATCAGTCGAACACGCCGCTGATCCCGTTGACCGTCGTCCTCTAGTCTGCGATCGAGTATCCCGAACGCACCAGAACGTCCAACGCCGTTTGATAATTCTTTTCTTTTATAAAAATATAGTCCGTGTTGTACGTGGACACCGCAAAAATCGAAACGCCGCAGTCTGTCAGGGTCGCCGCGATCTTCGCCAGGACCCCCACCAGAGAAAAATCCAGCACGCCCTGTATGCGAAAGCCTTTCCAGCCATCGTCCCGGCGGATCGTATTTGGCGGGACTCGGTCCGTGGCGCACACCAGCGATCTCTCCTGGTCCGTCTTTCCTATAAAGCAATATTCCGCATCCAGATCCACAAGCGAGAAGTCCTCCACCTGGCAGACCGCGAAGTCACCGCTTAGTTTTTTCAGCTCCATACGTTTTTCCGTCTTTTCCGCTTTTCCTCGCCAGATCCGATTATAGCATACATTCGGGCATAAAGAAAGGACCCGAAGCCCTTTGGCTTCGGGTCCCGATGTTGGCAGCGACCTATTTTTCCGGTCCGTCTCCAGACAAGTATCGTCGGCACAGGCGGGCTTAACTGCCGTGTTCGGAATGGGAACGGGTGGACCCCCGCTGTAATAGCCACCAACTTTTCAGAGCGTGCGCCCTGAAGACTGAACAATGGTGATGCGTGGAGAGACACAAGGGGTTGAGTCTGCATACTGTAGGTCAAGCCCTCGGGTTATTAGTACCGGTCGGCTGAACGTGTTACCACGCTTACACCTCCGGCCTATCAACGATGTAGTCTTCATCGACCCTTACTCCATTAAAAGGATGGGAGATCTTATCTTA
>CANRBG010000019.1 GCA_947628805.1 uncultured Oscillospiraceae bacterium
GGCAACTTCGTGAAGCTGATGGCCTGGTACGACAACGAGTGGGGCTTCAGCTGCAAGATGCTTGACCTGACCCGGCATATCGACTCTGTCCGTCACGGCAAGTAATTCTGCTCTTTTGACGCAAGGGCGGCGCAAGCCGCCCTTGTGCTTTGTTGATCGAGACCGGCCCGCCCGGCCCTTTCATCTTATAAGATATCCCGGCATATATTCATTTATCCGGCGTATTCCACGGTCTCAAAGGAGCGTCTATGGCTGAGAAAAAGGGACAAAACTTCCTGCACGGTGCCGCCATTTACACCGTCGGCATCATCCTGGTCAAGATCCTGGGGGCGGTCTACAAGATCCCTCTGGGCAATATCCTGTCGGATGAGGGCTTCGGCGTATTTGACATCACATATAAGATATATAACTTCTTCCTGACCATTGCCACGGCGGGACTGCCGGTGGCTATGAGCCGCCTCATTTCCGAAGCGGACAGCCTGGACAGGGAGAACCAGGTCTACCGTATCTTCCGGGCGGGGACCATGACCTTCCTGGCTCTGGGCGCAGTGGGCACCGGCGTCATGCTGCTGTTCCCGGCGGAGATCGGGGCCTATATGAACAACGTGCAGACCTCTCAGAGCATCTTTGTCATGGCGCCCAGCGTGGTATTGGTGTGCGTGACAGCAGCCTACCGGGGCTATGCCCAGGGCCACGCCGACATGATCCCCTCCACCGTCAGCCAGGTCATCGAGACCGCCGTGAAGGTGGTAGTGGGTCTGGGCTGCGCCGGGTATCTTTATAAGGCCGGCTACAGCATGGAGATCTGCGTGGCGGGGGCCATTTTGGGCACCACCGTCAGTTCCCTGGCCGCCATGGCGTATATGATGATCGCCGTGCACCGCAAATACCAGGTACGGCCCTCCCCGGCGGCAAAGGATACGCCCCCGTCCTATAAATGGGTCGTTTCCAATTTGCTGCGCATCGGCATCCCTATCACCATCTCCACCTCCATCATGAGCGTGATCCAGCTTTTGGACGCGGGCATCACCATGGGCCAGCTAAAGGGCGCAGCCGGATACGCCGATCAGGCGGCGGGGGTGCTGTACGGAGTGTACAGCAAGGCCATGACGGTGTACAATGTGCCCTCGGCCTTTGTGGTGCCGTTTTTATCCAGCATCGTACCGGCGGTGTCGGCGGCCCGGATGCGGGACGGCCCGGCAGCCGCGGCGGACATCGCGGAGAGCGCCATGCGCATGTGCACGCTGGTGTGCCTGCCCATGGCCATCGGTATGGCCGTGCTGGCGGAGCCCTGCATGGACGTGCTGTATCCCAACGCGGCGGGGCAGGGGGCTCTGCTGCTGTTTGAGCTGGGCATCACCTGCTACTTCATGACCATGAGCCTGATGACCAACTCCATCCTGCCCGCCAACGGCAACGAGCGGCTGCCCCTCATATCCATATTGCTGGGCGGCATGGCCAAGGTCGCCGTGACATATGTGCTGGTGGGCGATCCCAACATCAACATCTACGGCGCGCCGCTGGGTACGCTGAGCTGCTATCTGGTCATGCTGTGCACAAACCTGTATTTCATGGCAAAACACATGGCCCGGCCCATGAACATCGGCAGGATCTTGGGCAGGAGCGGCCTGAGCGCCATCACCATGGGGGTGGCGGCCTGGGCGGTGTGGAGCCTGCTCCACGGGCTCATGGGCGGCGTGGGCGCCTCCGTGGCCGGCCGGCCTGTCAATGTGCTGGCGCCGTTCGCGGCGGCCGTGGCCGTGGGCATGGTGGTCTACTTTGTGCTGGTCATCGCCCTGCGGGCCATTACCCTGGAGGACATGAAGCTGTTCCCCAAGGGAGAGAAATTGGCCCGGAAGCTCCACATACGCTGAAATATGCGTGAATATGCACAAAATACTACGGAGATGCGGCGTTTTTCGCATTTAACACTTGCGGTGGGATAAAATATATGGTAAATTTTCAGTATAAGGAAAACTACGGTCTTGAAGATCTGCTGGCCATTATGGCGCTGCTCCGCAGCGAGGACGGATGCCCCTGGGACAAGGTGCAGACCCACCAGTCCATCCGCCGGGATCTGCTGGAGGAGGCCTATGAGACGGCTGACGCCATCGACACGGGCGATGTGGCGAATCTCCGGGAGGAACTGGGCGACCTGCTGTTGCAGGTCGTGTTTCACGCCAGGATAGAGCAGGAGCGGGGCAGCTTTGGTTTTGAGGACGTCTGCGACGGCATCTGCAAAAAGCTCATCCGCCGTCATCCCCATGTGTTCGGCAAGCTGGAGCTGGACACCCCCGAGCAGGTGCTGGTCACCTGGGACGAGGTAAAGCGCCAGGAGAAGGACCAGCGCTCCAACGGCGAGGCCATGGCCAGCGTGGCTCGGGCCATGCCGGCCCTGTGGCGGGCGGAGAAGATCCAGAAGAAAGCCCGCAAGGACGGCTTTGACTGGCCCGACTGGCACGGCGCCCGGGACAAGCTGGGCGAGGAGATAGCGGAGTTGGACCATGCCATCGCGGCGGGCGAGCGGATCGAAGAGGAGCTGGGCGACGTGCTGGCCGCGGCGGTCAATCTGGCAAGGCTTTTGGACGTGGACCCAGAGAAAGCCCTGAACGGCTCCAGCGACCGGTTCATCCGGCGCTACGGGCGGATGGAACAGTTTGCCGCGGAGGAGGGCAAGGCCCTCTCTCAGTTGACGCTGGATCAGCAGGAGAGCCTTTGGCAGCGGGCCAAGGGCGAAGAGTGAGACCGAAACGACTTTGCAAAAGATTTGCGTAAAGCAAACTTTGAATTAACAAAAGAGGCGGGTGACCGCCAAAAATTAGGAGGTTTACTATGAACAAAGCAGAACTGATCGCGGCTGTGGCGGAGAAAGCCGATATTTCCAAGAAGGACGCTGAGAAGGCTGTCAACGCGACTTTTGAGGCCATTACCGGCGCTCTGAAGAGCGGCGACAAGGTCCAGATCGTTGGCTTTGGCGCTTTTGACGTCAAGGAGCGCGCTGCCCGCGTCGGCCGCAATCCTCAGACCAAGAAGGAGATCCAGATCCCCGCTTCCAAGGTCCCTCAGTTCAAGGCTGGCAAGGCCCTGAAGGACGCTGTGGCGAAGTAAGATCCTTATATCGTCTCTCAGCGGCGCGGGTCTTCCCGCGCCGCTGGGTCATTTTGGGAGTGTTTTGAGCTATGCGGCTGGATAAATTTTTAAAGGTGTCCCGGCTCATCAAGCGGCGCACCGTGGCCAACGAGGCCTGCGATGGCGGACGGGTCAGCGTCAACGGCGCCCCGGCCAAGGCGTCCCGGGACGTAAAGGTGGGGGACGTGATCGAGATCCGCTTTGGCGAGCGCGTCACAAAGGTGGAGGTGCTGAGCGTGGCAGAGGCCGTGTCCAAGGCCGACGCGCCGGCTACCTATCGGGAGATCCCGTGATTTCGACAGTTTTTGACACCATTTTTCCGCGTTTTTGATGCTTTTTGTGTAAAACACTGTTGACATTGTTTGAAATGTTGTTCATCCGGGCGTTTTGCCGCGCCGGGTGCATATTCCTGTCCATGCCCCCATATCCATGTGATATGGGGGTGTTTTTATGAAAAAGATACTGTCATTTTTCCTGGCGGCGGCCCTTTTGGCGGGCATGCCGGCCTGGGCGGCGGAACCGCCGGAGACTAAGACCGGGCCGGACCCGGCGAACGTGGAACAGCCCGCAGCGGAAGAGCCGACAGCGGCGGCGACGGAAGAGCCCGCACAGGACACGTCCGACGCCGTGGCCATCGCCGCGCCCTGCGCGGTGCTGATGGAGAAGTACACCGGCACGGTGATCTACGAGAAGGCCTCCCACCAGCACTGTCCGCCCGCCAGTGTGACCAAGGTCATGACCATGCTGCTGATCGTGGAGGCGGTGGAGGCGGGGACCGTGGGTCTGGATACGGTGGTGACGGCCTCGGAGACCGCCTGCTCCATGGGGGGCAGCCAGATCTGGCTGGAGCCGGGAGAGCAGATGAGCCTGTCGGAGATGCTCAAGTGCGTGTCGGTGGTCAGCGCCAATGACTGTGCCGTGGCCCTTGCGGAGCTGGTCGCCGGCTCGGAGACCGCCTTCGTCCAGCGGATGAACCAGCGGGCGGCGGAGCTGGGCATGAAGGATACCCACTTCACCAACTGCACGGGCCTTTATGACGACGACGATCACTATACCTCCGCCTATGATATCGCCCTCATGAGCCGGGAGCTTATCCAGCACGACCTGATCAAGCAGTACACCACCATTTGGATGGATTCCGTCCGCAACGGGGAATTCGGCCTTTCCAATACCAACCGGCTCATCTACGGCTTCGAGGGGGCCACGGGATTGAAGACCGGCTTTACCTCCAAGGCCATGTACTGTCTGTCCGCCACGGCGGAGCGGGACGGGGTGGAATACATCGCCGTGGTGCTCCACGACGAGACCTCCGACCAGCGTTTCGCGGACGCCCGGGCCCTGCTCACCTACGGCTTTGCCAACTACACCCTGGCCCCTCTGCGGCCGGGAGAGGCTCTGCCTCCCATACCAGTGACCCTGGGCACGGCCGACAGCGTGCAGCCCATGTACACCGGCGAGGCCTATATGCTGGGGGAGAAAAGCAAGCTGACCAGTCTTGCCTATGACCTGACTCTGGCTGAAAGCGTCACAGCGCCAGTAGAGCAGGGTCAGAGCCTGGGCCGCCTCACTGTCCGCAGCGGGGACGCCGTGGTGGCGGAGGTGGACGTGGTGGCGGAGCAGGCCGTGCCCCGGTTGGGGTTCTGGACGATCTACGGCCGCCTCTTTGGGGCGATCATTGGGCTGAAATCGGAATAAAATCCCCATTTTAAAAGCAAAAAGGCTATATATTTAGCTCACATTCCCCACTTTTTGAGAAATGCCCACTTGCAAACCGGGTGGAACCGGAGTATAATGCCATGGAACGGCTGGAAAAGGTTTGCAAGCCGTGTACTACAGAAGCAGGAGGGTCTCTGCAAAATGGTCAAAGTGGATCTTTCGGGAGCGTTGAGCTTTCTGGACAGTGCGGGGCCGGACTACGGCGCCGCCGGTCAGGCCCATCGGGCCCTGGCGGATGGAACGGGCGCGGGCGCGGATTTCACCGGCTGGCGGGAGCTGCCCCGGCGCGTGCAGGGGGAAGAGCTGAAAAAGATCACCGCCGCGGCGGAGCGCATCCGCGACACCAGTCAGGTGCTGGTGGTGGTGGGCATCGGCGGCAGCTACTTGGGCGCCCGGGCCGGTATCGAGCTTATCAAACCCAAGAACGGCCCGGAGGTCATTTTTGCCGGCACGACCCTCTCACCGGACGATCTGAACGACAAGCTTGACCAGCTGGGGGACCGGGACTTCTCCGTGAACGTGGTCTCCAAGTCCGGCACCACCCTGGAGCCGGCGGCGGCCTTCCGGATCTTCCGGGGCCTGCTGGAGAAGAAATACGGCGCGGGTGCCCGCAAGCGCATCTACGCCACCACCGACAAGGCCCGGGGCGTGCTCAAGACCATCGCCGACAAGGAGGGGTATGAGACCTTTGTGGTGCCCGACGACGTGGGGGGCCGCTACAGCGTGCTGTCCGCGGTGGGGCTGCTGCCCCTGGCGGCGGCCGGCTGCGACGTGCACACCATGGTGGGCGCGGCGGCGGAGGCCCTGTACGAGCTGGACCTGCGCAACCCCGATAACCCCGCCTGGCAGTATGCCGCCACCCGCAACGCCCTGTACGCCAAGGGCAAGAAGATCGAGCTTCTGGCCAGCTACGAGCCGTCGTTCCGCTACATGGCGGAGTGGTGGAAGCAGCTTTACGGCGAGAGCGAGGGCAAGGACGGCGTGGGGATTTATCCCGCCAGCGTGGAGTATAACGCGGACCTGCACTCCATGGGCCAGTACATCCAGGATGGTCCCCGGACCCTGATGGAGACCGTGGTCAGCTTCGACCGGCCCCGCCGGGACTATGAGATGCCCTTCAACATGGGCGACGCGGACGGCCTCAACTACCTGGCCGGCCGGGGCCTGGGGGACATCTCCCGGGTGGCCATGGAGGCGGTGAAAGCCGCCCATGTGGCCGGCGGCGTGCCCAATATGGGCGTGAGCGTGCCCCTGCGCAACGAAGAGGGCTTCGCGGAGCTGGTGTGCTTTTTCGAGGTGGCCTGCGCCATCAGCGGCTATATGCTGGGCGTGAACCCCTTCGATCAGCCCGGCGTGGAGGCCTACAAGAAGAATATGTTCCGGATGCTTGGCAAGCCCGGGGCCTGATCGCCGCTCCGTTCTGTCGAAAAATTCCAAAAGAATTAACATCTTTCCCGTTGCTATGCAGCGGGAAAGATGTTAAAATGGGAGAAACTCATGAAGGGAGCGTGATGGTCTGTTGATCAGATTGATCATGGGTCTCAAAGGGACCGGCAAGACAAAGCAACTGGTGGAACTGGTGCGCAAAGCGGTGGATGAGGAGCACGGCGACGTGATCTGCATCGAAAAGGACAAGGTCCTTACATACGACATCCCCTATCAGGCGCGGCTCGTCCACGCCTCGCAGTACGGGATCAGCTCTATGGAGCTGATGCGCGGCTTCATCAGCGGTCTGGCCGCCGGAAACTTCGACATCACCCATGTGTTCATCGACAACCTGTTCAAGATCATCCGTCCGGCCACCGGGGAGGATCTGGGCCAGTTTTTGGCGTGGATGGACCGGTTCGGCCAGTCCGAGGGCATCACGTTCACCGTGACCGTCTCCGCGGACCCCTGCGACTACGGCCCGGAAGTGACCAAGTATATCTACAAAGCGTGATTTATAGCGATAACGGCCTCCGGCTCGCGCCGGGGGCCGTTTTTTTGTCTGTGTCCGCTTTACGCGGCGGGTTCAAAGACGTATTGCGTGCCGTCGGAGGCGGTCACCGTGATGTCGGCCACCGCCGCCGTGTCCACGAACCGGTTGAAGATGGTCATATCCGTCCAGGTGTAGCCGTTGACGCCGCGTGAGATCACGTTCTGCTCCGCTTCCTCTTCGCCGCTGCGCTCCAGAATATACTCGCTCCCATCCCGGTAGCGAACGATCCTATCCCGGGAGGACGCACCGCTCCAGGGCTCCTCCAGGCTTTCCGGGGGGTCGATGACCAGGCTCAAAGGGGAGAGCCTGGCGGTCAGATCCCCGCAGGCCAATTCCACAGACGGCGCGCGCCGCGCCGCGGAGATCTCAATGGCATCCTGGCACTCCTGGGTCATGCCGTCCGGGCCCTGGGCATTAAGAGCCACGCAGAGTGTGTCATCCGCCCCGAGAACGCCGCCGGCCTCCCTGGTCATGGGCTGGAAATAATAGACCCCGTGCAGGACCGTGTCTGTGGTCTCGGCGGCGTTCAGGATGTCATAGTGGTCCAGAGTGAGCCCGGAGGCGGTCTTGACCGTGAGGACGAAGCCGCCGCTTTCGTCGGCCGCCGTGTACTGGCCTACCGGGAGCGTATTGTCAAAGGTGTTGATGGTGGGCAGACCCTCCGGACACGCCACGGTGTAGGCGATGGCGCCCACGCCGTTTTCATCGATCAGGCAGTTTTCCACGGTCAGGGTGTAATCGCCCGCCGTCACGGACTGGTCCACTTCCGTCACATAATCCCCCAGGGCGGCCTCCGCTGTATCCGGGTCCGCCGTCCCAAAATGCTGGCCGGGCATGATGTCGGACCCCTGGACGGGCTCTGGCAGCTTCTCACTCTCCCGGCTTTCCAGCCCTTTGTCCCCAAAGACCGAGTCGAAAAAGTCTGTGTAGTTGCCAACGGCCCAGGCCGTGACGGACAGGGCCAGCACCAGCGCGGCGGCCAGGGCGGTCCGGACAGCCAGCCGCAAGGGCCGGCGACTTTTCCGCCGGGGGGCGACGGTGAGGACGCCCCGGTCCGTCAGCTCCGCCAGGACCTGCCCGGCGGTCACCGGGGGCGGGTCCAACGTAAGGCCCAGCGCCTCCAGGTCCAGCTCATCCATCAGGTCCGCCATATCAACTATTATTTTCATTGTGCTCGTTCCTCCTCTTCAAACAGGCGGCGGAGCCGCTCTCGGCCTCTTGACAGCCGCTGGCGCACCGCCTCCGGGCTCATGCCCAGCCGCCGGGCGATGGCGGGGGCGTTCTCACATAAGTAGTAGTAGCGCAAAAATATCTCCCGGTCCTGCGCGTTCATGCTCTCCAGGTACTGGCGTAAAAGCTGTTTGCTCTCCCGGAGCAGCAGCGCCTTTTCCGGGGTATCCGAGGCGATCGTAAGGCGCTCGTCCTCCAGGGACAGGTCCCGGCCGGCCTGGCGGAGCCGGTCGATGGCCCGGGTCCGGGCGATGGCGCCCAGGTAGCTTTTTACCTTGCCGTCCAGAAGCCTTTCCCGGCTGCGCCACAGGAGCATGAATGCGTCCGAGGTGACCTCCTCCGCGTCCTGGGGACCCAGCCGCCCGCCAAATATGCCCCAGACGATGGAGCTCACATAGGGCGTGTATCGCTGGATCATCCAGCGCAGTCCCATCTCGTTGCCCTCCCGCATCAGAGCGAGAGCGGCGGATTCATCTTTTTGCAACGGTTTCCCGCCTCCTTCCTGAGAGCCCTCGCTATACAAAACGGGCAAAAAGTCCCATCGTGACAGATCTCTACGAAAAAAAGGCATGGCCCGCAGGCCATGCCACAGTGATATTAGTCCCGTTACAGACTTTTATACAGGCTGTCGTGGGCCCGGATGAGGACCTGGCAGAAAGCGTCTATGTCCGCTTCGGTGGTGAAGCGGCCCAGAGAGACCCGTATGGCCCCGTCGATGACCTTGGCCGGCAGGCCCATGGCCTCCAGCACGTGGCTGCGGGCGCCCCGCTTGCAGGCGGAGCCCTTCGACACGCAGATGCCCGCGCCGTCCAGGTAATTCAAAAGCACCTCGCTCTTGTATCCCGGCAGGGACAGGCACAGGATATGGGGCGCGCCGCCGCCGATGAAGGCCACGTCCGGCAGGGCGGCGGAGAGGGTATCCACGGCCCGGGCCCGCAGCGCGGCCATCCGGCCCGGAGCGTCCCGGTCGGCCCGGTATGCCTTGACCGCCGCGGCCAGAGCCGCGATGGCCGGCATGGGCTCCGTGCCGGAGCGGTATCCGTTTTCCTGGCCGCCGCCGAAGATCAGCGGGGGCAGCTTCACTCCGGCGCGGACATACTGAGCCCCCACGCCCTTGGGGGCGTGGATCTTGTGGCCGGAGAGGGTGACGATATCCGCCCCCAGGCTCTTGACAGTAAAAGGGACTTTCATGTATCCTTGTATGGCGTCGGTATGCAGCAGGGCGGGGCAGCCCGCAGCCCGGATGGCCCGGGCCACGGCGGGGATGTCCGTGACAGCCCCGGTCTCGTTGTTGACCAGCATCAGGCTCACCAGCACCGTGTCCGGCCGGAGAGCCGTCGCCACGGCCTCCGCCGGTACGGCCCCGTCGGGACCGGGAGCCAGACGGGTCACCTCAAAGCCCTGGGACTGCAAAAAGTCCGCCGTCTTACGGACCGCGTCGTGCTCGGTGAGGCCGGTTATGATGTGCCGGCCCTTATGGCGCATGAGGCGGCAGGCCCCCAGCAGGGCCCAGTTGTCCCCCTCGGAGCCGCCGGAGGTAAAGGTTATTTCTTCCGGTTTTGCTCCCAGACTGGCGGCAACGGTCTCCCGGGCCGCTTTCAGGGCCTGCCGGGCATCCCGGCCGGGGCCGTGGGTGGAGCTGGGGTTGCCGAAGCCGTCGGTCATGGCGGCCAGAACGGCCTGGGCCGCCTCGGGGCACACGGGGGTGGTGGCCGCGTTATCCAGATAGATCATGTCATGTACACCTTTTGAGCTGAAAATATACATTTTAATTATAAAGCGGGTTTTGGAAAAAGGCAAGGAATATGAAATACGCCATCTACACCCTGGGGTGCAAGGTAAATCAATATGAGACCCAGGCCATCGAGCGCATGCTCCAAGAGCGGGGTTTCCAGCGGGCCGACCGGGACGCGGACGTGGTCATCGTGAACACCTGCGCGGTCACGGCGGAGAGCGGCCGCAAATCCCGCCAAGCGGTCCGGCGGCTGCAACATCAGAACCCAGGCGCGCTGACGGCGGTGTGCGGGTGCTTTTCCCAGCTGGAGCCGGAGGCGGCCAAGGACCTGGGGGCGGATATCGTGTTCGGCAGCGGGGACCGACGGGCGCTGGTGGACGCCATCGAACGGGCCCTGCCCGCCGTGGCGGTGGACGATCCCTTCCGGTGGACGGTTTTCGAGCCTTTGCCCGCCGGGGCCGTATCCGGCCGGACCCGGGCCATGCTGAAGATACAGGACGGGTGCGACAACTTCTGCGCCTACTGCGTGATCCCCTACGCCCGGGGCCGGGTCCGGTCCCTGCCTCTGGCGGACTGTGCCGCCCAGGCGGCGGCTCTGGCGGGGGAGGGCTTCGCCGAGATCGTGGTCACAGGCATCGAGATCGCCTCCTACGGCAAGGACCTGCCCGGCAAGCCGGGCCTGGCCGACGCGGTGGAGGCCGTCGCGAAGGCCGCGCCCGCGGTCCGCATCCGGCTGGGCTCTCTGGAGCCCACGGCGGTGACGGAGGACTTCTGCCGCCGGCTGGCGGCGCTGGGGAACGTGTGCCCTCATTTTCACCTGTCGCTCCAGTCCGGCTGCGACGACACCCTGGCACGGATGAACCGCAAGTACGACACGGAGGCTTTTTCCGCCGTCTGCGACCGGCTGCGGCGGACTTTTCCCGGGTGCAGCCTGACGGCGGACCTGATCTGCGGCTTTCCGGGGGAGAGCGAGGCCGATTTTGCCCGGACCCTGGCCTTTATCGAACAGTGCGGCTTTTTCCACGTCCACGCCTTTCCCTATTCCATCCGTCCCGGCACCAGGGCGGCGGCCATGCCGGACCAGCTTCCTCGGGCGGAAAAGGAGGAGCGGGTCCGCCGGGCGGCGGCGGTGACGGAGCGGACCAAGGCGGCGTACCTGGAAAGCTGCGTGGGCAGGACCTTATCCGTGCTCTTCGAAAACGCCCACATGGGCCACGCCGGCAACTACTGCCCCGTGCGGGTGGACGAGAGCGTGGAGCGGGGCCGGGTATACGCCGTGCATATCACCGGCGCGGCTGACGGGATATTGCTTGGAACGGTAGAAAAAGCGACGGTTTGAGTTGCAATTCGCCTGCGGCGTGCTATAATACTATGGTCAATGTTTCGGTAGAGAGGTAAAGCGATGAAAAGGGAAGAGACCTTCAACTTCTCCGCGGGGCCGTCGGTCCTGCCCCGGGAGGCCCTGGAGCGGGCCGGGAAAGAGATACTCAACTACAACGGCAGCGGCATGTCCGTCATGGAGATGAGCCACCGCAGCGCGTTTTTCCAAGAAATATTCGACGAGACCAAGGCCAAGCTCCGGGCGGCTCTGGCGGTGCCGGACAGCCACGCGATCTTGTTTTTGCAGGGGGGCGCGTCGGCCCAGTTTTCCATGGTGCCCCTGAACCTGATGGAGGGGGGCACGGCGGACTACGCCGTCACCGGCAACTTCTCCAACATCGCCGCCAGGGAGGCCGCCAAGTACGGGACGGTCCACATCGCCGCCACCTCCCAGGACGATAACTTCTCCTACATCCCCCGGCAGGGCGAGCTGGACCTGTCGCCGGAGGCCAAATACTTCCACTACTGCGCCAACAACACCATCTACGGCACCGCATGGGACTATGTGCCCGAGACGGCCGCGCCCCTGGTGTGCGACATGAGCTCGGAGATCCTGTCCCGGCCCGTGGACGTGTCCAAATACGGCATCATCTACGCCGGGGCCCAGAAGAACATGGCCCCCGCCGGGGTGACGGCGGTGATCATCGACAAGGCCCTGGCGGGCCGGGAGGCGGCCTACACGCCCCTGATCATGAGCTACAAGACCATGATCGACAAGGACAGCATGTACAACACGCCCCCTTGCTGGTGCATTTACATGCTGGGCCTGACCCTGGACTGGCTGAAGACCCAGGGAGGCGTGGCCGGCATGGAGAAGATCAAGCATGAAAAGGCCGCCCTGATCTATGACATCATCGACAACAGCGCCCTTTACAAGGGCTGTGCCCGGCCCGAGGCCCGCAGCGACATGAACGTGACCTTCCGTACCGGGGACCCGGACCTGGACGCCCAATTCGCCAAGGAGGCCCAGGCCAAGGGGCTCATGAATCTGAAAGGCCACCGGAGCGTGGGGGGCCTGAGGGCGTCGCTCTACAACGCCCAGACCATGGAGGGCGTACAGGCACTGGCGGCATTCATGAAGGAATTTGAGAGGCAGCACCATGTATAAGATCAAGACCATGAATAACATCTCCCGCCAGGGGCTCAACGTGCTCAGTGCCAAGGGCCTGATGGTGGATAACGAGGCGGAGGCCCCCGACGGGCTGCTGATCCGCTCCGCCAAGCTCCATGACATGCAGTTCAACGATAACCTGCTGGCCATCGCCCGGGCGGGAGTGGGCACGGACAACGTGCCCGTGGAGCGATGCACGGAAGCGGGCATCGTGGTGCTCAATACCGCCGGGGCCAACGCCCAGGCGGTGGTGGAGCTGGCGGTGTGCGCGCTGGTGCTGGCCTCCCGGGATCTGATGGGCGGCGCGCTGTGGGTCAACTCCCTGGCTGGGCGCGACGATGTGGAGGCCGCCGTGGAGGCGGGGAAGAAGGCCTTCGTGGGACCGGAGATCCGGGGCAAGACCCTTGGCGTCATCGGCCTGGGGGGCATCGGCTCCCGGATCGCCAAGACCGCCATCGCCCTGGGCATGGAGGTGGTGGGCTACGACCCCTATATCTCCGTGGAGGCCGCCTGGCACCTGCATTCGGACGTGCAGCACGCCGAGGATCTGGCAAGCCTGTACCGGGTCAGCGACTATGTGCTGGTCCAGGTCCATCACAACGAAAAGACCCACCACATGATCGACGCGCCGGCACTGGCCGCCATGAAGGATGGGGTCCGGGTCATCAACCTGGCCCGGGGCGGTCTGGTGGACGAGGACGCCATGCTGGCGGCCCTGGCCTCCGGCAAGGTGACCCGGTATGTCACCGATTTCCCCAGCAAAAAGCTGGCCGGGGCCAAGGGCGTGGTGGCTTTCCCGCACCTGGGCGCGTCTACCCCCGAGAGCGAGGAAAAATGCGCCGTCATGGCCGCCCAGGAGCTGGCCGACTATGTGAACAACGGCAATATCCGCAACTCCGTCAATATGCCGGAGCTGGTGCTGGAGCGGGCCGGGGTGGTCCGGGTCTGCGCTATTCACGACAATGTGCCCCGGATGCTCAACGCTTTTCTGAACATCATCGGCGGCGCCAATATCAACGTGGAGCACATGCAAAACCGGGCCCGGGGCCCCGTCGCCTATACGGTCATCGACCTGGGCAGCCCCATCGGCCCGGAGCTGGTCCAGGCCATCCGGGACGTGCCACACGTGAAGCGGGTGCGGATCATCTGACAGGCGGAAAATATATAAGAGAATAGACAAAGGACCTGCCGGCATATCGCGGCGGGTCCTTTTGCCGTTATGCCCTGGGGCACGGAGCGCCAGTATACTCCAATAGTTGACGTAATTACAGAGTAGTTTACATAATTACAATTTGGTATCAAAATAAGCGGAAAATCAAACAATTTAGAGACAAAAATTTCATTTGTTTACTTGCAATGGCAATTTTCCTGTGCTATAGTAAAGCCGTGTTTATGCGTGAAAGTCTGTTTACGGCATAGTAGGCTTATCAGGAAGGAGGCAGGTATGAAAACATTGAAACGGACATTGGCTTTTATACTTGTATTGACCATGATCCTCTCTCTGGGGGAGGGCATAGCTCTGGCGCAGAGCGAGCCCGAGACCGTCCCGGGGGATGGGTCCGCTCTCGGACAAAACAGTGAGGAGGAACAGGATAACACGTCCCCCGAAGCGGGAGCGGATGGTTCCGAAGCGCCTCCCGCCGGTGATAGCGAGAGCACCGTTCCTCCAACTGTGGAGGGCGGGGAGGACGATCCCGAGGATCCTCAAGCCCCGGGCAACGAGGTGACGCCGGAGGTCCCCCAGGACCCGGATGTGTCCACGCCGCCGGAGGCCCAGCAGGACCCGGTGAACAGCGCGGCCCCGGAGACAGAACCCTCTACGGAACCCTCCGCAGAGCCCTCCGCAGAGCCCTCTGAGACCCCCGAGCCCACCCAGACGCCTCAGGCCAAGGCTGAGCCCAAGGTGTGGCCCTGGACCGAGCCGGGCAACAGCGTGTCCGCCCTTATGCATGGCGGCACCTCTCTGAATAGCGACAGCGGCTTCTTCTGCTTTGAAGACGGCGGTCTGTACGCCGACGGCGCGCTGCTGGCCGGTGTGGACGGCTACGACCTGAACCTGGTGGACGGCTGGCTCTACTATACGGTGGGCGCCGCTGTGTACCGCGTCCCGATGGGCGGCGGTCCTGTGGAGACGGTGCACACCGCAGACGCGGCCATCGATCAGATGTATGTGATGGGCCAGGAGATCCGCTATCTATCCGGCGGCAGTCTGTGGTCCTTTGACATGGGCTGGACAGAGCCCACCACGGAGGCTCCCGCCCCTGTGGCGGAAGTTCCCGCTCCTGCGGCGGAAGTTCCCGCTCCTGTGGCGGACGAACCCGCCGGGGACGTACCCGCCGGGGACGAGCCGGCGGGAGGGATATCTGACACCATCGCCGCGCCGGCCGGCGGCATCGTCCTGGATATGGGCGAGCTGGGCCTGGAGCCCACGGACACGGCCCAGACCGAGACCGAGGCGGCCCCGGCGGCCGGTCCTCTGGAGCAGCTGGAGGCCCCAGAGGGGACGGCGAAATTCATCCCCACGGCCTATGGCAACCTGTTTTTCACCGGCAGCATGTTCAACTATACCCTTTGGGCGGGCATGACCCAGCTTTACAGCGGCATCCAGCAGGCCTACACCGAGGGCGAGTGGCTGGTGGTGGTGACCGGCGGCGAGACCTATCAGGCCGCTGTGGCCCCCCTGTTCCAGGGCTCTTTTGGCCTGCAGGCGTATAGTCTGCACCAGGAGGACCTGGTCCAGAACGGACTGTCCGACGAGGAGCAGCTTGCCAACGAGCAGGCCTATCTGGAGTCGGACGAGTACGCCGCCATCACGGCGGCGGAGGAGCCCTATTATAACGACGGCATCGCCACGGTCAGCACCTCCCAGTTTTTGACCCAGCCCCTGTCCGCCAACCAGCAGAACATCGTCCTGCGGGCCCAGCAGATGGCCAACGTCCAGTGGACGCCGCAGGCGGACCGGTATGCCTGGGGCGGCAACAGCGGAAGCTATGTGAGCAGCAAAGACTACGATGAGATATATAAAAACGGCGGCATATTCAGAAAAGGCGCCACCTATAAGGGCGTGCCCTATTCCCAGCCGGTCCACGGCGGGTATGTGGGCTGGGACATCTCCCTGGCCGACTTTGTCAACGCGACCAATAACGCTGGCAGCGCGTTCTATAGCGGCTACTCTGATTTTACGAAGCTGGCCCCGTATTACGGCGGCGACTGCTCCAGCTTCGCGTCCTGGTGCTGGGATCTGCCGTACAGATGCACCTGCACCAGTATGCTGGAGTTCTCTCAAGCAATCGAGAACAACATAAATAACATCCAGGTGGGCGACGTGCTCAACGACCCCAACAGCCACGTGATGGTGGTGACGGACGTGGCTTACGGGAGTCGTGGCGAAGTTGTGTCGTTTGAGCTTACGCAGGAGACGCCGCCTCTGGTCAAGGTCAGCTGCTATGGCGAGCTGATTAGCGGCAAGGACTATAAAAGTGTGAGCAGCCAATATGCGGATTCCGCTTTCAATTCGTTTATCAGCCAGGGCTACAAACTTTACCGCCGCAGCTGCAACACCAAGCCCAACGTGAGCCAGCCGGCGGACGTGACGGGGACCAATATGATCCCCGCGCCCACCATCACGCTGGCGGCCGGAAACTCCAGCGAGGCCACCGTGACCCTGGCCCAGAGCACACAGGGGGCGGCGATCTACTACACCACCGACAATACGATCCCTACTGACCAAAGCACAAAATACGAAAATCCGTTCACCGTGTCGCTTTCGGAGAGTAAGATCACGCTCCGCGCCATGGCAAAGGCGGCCAACGTGACCAGCCTGCCCCTGACCGAGACGCTGATCGGGGCCAAGGCGCCCACCCTGGCGGTGGCCGGCATGACCGCCGGCACCGGCGTGCTGCAGGAGGACGGAAAGTGCTATGTGGATAACGACGTCGAGACTCTGACCCTCCGGTCCGAGCCCGGTGCCACGGTGTACTACACCTTGGATGAAACCAAGCCCACTCTGGACAGTCCCCATGGAAACGCGGGCGAGGTCAAGATCGATATCAAGGACAAGGACACGATCACCATCAAGGCCTACGCCTGGGCGCCCCACAGGATCTCCAGCGCGGTGGTCACGTTTGATGTGGTGAAGACCAAGCTGCACAAGATCACCTTTGACGATCCCAGCGGTCTGGTGGAGGTCAAAGACGCGCAGGTGGGAACCATGGACGACGGCGTGCTGATGGTCAAGGACGGCGCGAATGTGGAGCTGACGCTGGACGTTTCCAAGGTCAAGGTCAAGCTGTTCCAGGTAGACGGCACGGATAAGACGAACGAGCTTCAAGGGAACGACGAGACCAAGACCTACAAATTCGAGAAAGTCAACGCGGATCACACCGTCAAGGTGGTGATCGACAGCGGCTTTACCGATGTGGCGGGCAGCGACTGGTACGCGGAGGCGATCAACTACTGCAAGACCAACGGTCTGATGAACGGCAAGAGCGCGACTGTGTTCGGTACGGCGAAGGACAATAAGAACAACATGATCCGGGGCGACCTGGTGGGTATCCTGTGCCGTATGATCAATCCGAGTATCTCCCTGCTGGGTACGTCGTTTTCCGGGTCAACAGCCTGGGAGTCCAGTCTGAAAGGGAAGACGCTGGCCAAGACTCTGGGCGATGACGTCAACGTCCGTAAGGATCCCAGCGTTGTCAACGGCAAGGACAACCTGCTCCGGGACGAGAAGAGCAACATCGTCAAGCTGGGCGTCGCCGGCCAGTATTTTCAGGTGATCAAGACCCAGTATGTGAACGGCTTCCCCTGGTACAGCGTGTACGTGAGAGGCCTGGGCGCGGACGGCAAGACCAAGACCTTTGAGGGCTGGGTCAGCGGCTATTATAACGACCAGGCGGTGAAAGCGAACACCTTCACGGACCTGAACACCGGTACGACGGGATGGGCCTCCGCCTATATCCAGTGGGCTTATTTGGAGAACATCGTCAACGGCGCGTCCTCCACCGCGTTCATCCCCCTGGGATACATCACCCGGCAGGACATCTGCGTCATACTCTATAACTACCTGACCAAGTACCTGGGCGTCCAGTCCCTGGATACCACCCAGAGGAAGCCCTTCGATGACAGCGGCAGCATCTCCAGCTATGCCAAGGACGCCGTCAACGCCATGATCAACTTGGGCATCATATCCGGCTACACCAACGATTTGGTCCGGCCCACCCGTACCGCGACCCGGGCGGAGGTGGCCACCATGATCATGCGGCTGGATAAGTACGTGAAGGCTAACTTTGGATAACACACCCGCGTAAAAAACATCTCACCCCCGCCGCCGGACCCGCATAGGATGGGTCAGGCGGAGGGGGGGTGACTTTATACATGGATCTGGAGAAGTATGCCAGGGAGGTAAAGCAGAGCGGCAGCGGCCCGGCACTGGACGCGCTGGCCAAGTCCCCGGCCGGGGAGCGGCTGGCGGCGAAGCTGGACGGAGCGAAGCTGGAGCAGGCCGCCAAGGCCGGCGATATGAAGGCCCTGTCCCGGATGCTGGGGGATATCCTGGCCACCCCGGAGGGAAAGGACTTCGCCCGGCAGGTGGAGAGGACGGTGAAGCGGGATGGACGGTGATCTGACCGCCGCGCTGGAGAGCGTGCTGTCCGACCCGGAGAAGATGGAGAAGGTGGCCAATATGGCCAAGGACCTGTTCGGCGGCGCTGCCCCCGCAAGTCCAGCGAATGCGGCGGACAAGGCCGGAGAGAGCGGATCGGAGGCCGCCCGGCCGGCGGGGTTGGACGCGACGGTTTTGTCCAAGCTGGGCCGGGCCTTTGCCGGGGAGGGCCTGGGCAAGAGCCGGTCCACGGCCCTGCTGATGGCCATGCGGCCCTACATGAAGCCGGAGAAGCAGGAGAAGCTGGACCGGGCCATGCAGATCGCCCGGATGGCCAACATCGCCGGGCTGGTGATGAACCAATACGGAGGCGGCGGCCATGGCGTATAGCGGTGCGTACGGGGCCCGTGCGGGGGGCAGTCAGCCGGAGCGGGAACAGCCGCCCGCCGCGCCTCAGGAGAGCGGTCCCGCCCGGCGGCAGCCCGATAAGCTGTCCGGTGCGGTAGGCGCGCTGATGCGAAAGATCGAGTCCATGAGCACGAACATGGAGACGGACGATCTGATCATGGCGCTGATCCTGTATCTGATGTACCGTGAGAGCGGGGACAAGGACCTGCTGATCATGCTGGGCGCGATGCTTTTGACATAGCTACGGAGCCCCCTCGGGGCCGACGATATTGGGATACACGCAAAACGTCTCCGCCAGCGGCGGAGACGTTTTGCGCTGTTGGAAATGAACGGCGTCAGCCTTTCATCTCCAGCAGCTTCTGCTTCAGCTGGCCCTCGATGCGGCCCAGCTCTTCCTCGGCCTGGGCCCGGCGGGTGCGGCCGTCGTCCTGGATCTTGCGCACGTCCTCCAGGGTGGCGATGAGCTCCTGGTTGGTCTGCTGCAGGGTCTCCAGGTCCACGATGCCGCGCTCGGCCTCCTGGGCAACGCCCACGGAGCCGGTGTGCAGGGCGGCGGCGTTCTCCTTGAGAAGCTGGTTGGTCATCTCACTGACGTCGTGGGTGGCCTTCATGGCCTGCTGGGAGTTGTACATGCTCATGGCCAGCACCATCTGGCTCTTCCACAGGGGGATGGTGTTGTCGATGGCGGTCTGGATCTTCTCCACCATGAGGGAGTCGTTATTCTGGATCAGCCGGATCTGGGGGCTCATCTGAATGGAGATGATGCGGGTCAGCTCCAGGTCGTGGATCTTCTTTTCAAAACGGCCCAGCATGCTGGCGAAGTCGTTGGCCGCCTGGGCGTCCTCGGGCTTGCCAGATTCCTGGGCCTTCTTCATGAGGGCGGGAAGCTCTGTGGAGCGGAGCTCCTCCAGCCGCAGCTTGCCGGCCAGGATATACATGGTCAGCTCCTTGAAGTATGCCTGGTTCATCTCGTACATGTTGTCCATGGTGACGATGTCCTTGTTGAGGGTGATCCAGTGCTCGTTCAGGGCGGCGGTGATCTTGTCCACGTTGACCTCGGCCTTGTCGTACTTGGTCTTCAGGTCGGAGAAACTGCGGGTGGCCTTTTTAAAGAGACCCTTGAGACCCTTGGGCTGCTCGGCGGACACGTCCAGCCCGTCCAGCTCCGCCACCAGGTCGGACAGCATGTCGCCAACCTGGCCCAGGTCCTTGGTGCGGACCTGCTCCAGCGCCTGGGCGGAGAAGTCCGCGATATTCCTCTGGGCGGCGGAGCCGTAGCCCAGCACCTGGGCGGTATCGGTCACGTCGATCTTCTTGGCGAATTCCCGGACGGCGGCCTGCTCTTCGGGGGCCAGGTCCTCGATGTCCAGCTTCTCCACAGGGGCGTTCACCTGGGCGACGGCGGCGTCCGGCGCGGGAGCGGCGGCGACAGCCGCCGCCGTGGGGGCCTCAGGCGCGGCAGCCTCCGGAGCGGCGGGATCGCTGGGGGAGGGGTCCAATGTCAGGTTGATCTCATACTTTTTTTCGTCGGCCATGGCGTTGATTCCTTTCCTTTTATCCTGATGAGTTTATTATTTCTGTTCTTTCTGCCGGCGGAGGATGGTCTTCAAAGGATCGGTGTCCCCGGTCAGACCCTCCCGGGCCAGGAGCTGCTCCATCACCTTGATGTCCGCGTCCACGTCCAGGGCGTCGTTTTTATACAGCGCGTCCAGCTGTTTTTGGAAAGCGTCGACCTCTGTCTGGAGCATAGCGGCGATGGAGGACTTTGACGTGCCGATATTCTCGCCCTCCACGCCTTGGGCGCTCATGCGGTCATAGGCGTTCAGAAGCTTCACGGTGGAGGGGAGGAAATAGCTCTGGAATTTCTTGATCTGGGGGATATCGGAGGGGTCCTGGACCGCGTCCTGGGCGATCCGGTCACTGAGCTCCATGAGCCTGGCGATCTTCGCCTTCACGCCCGCGTCGGCTATGGACGAGCGCAGCCGTTCCATCTCGGACCGGGCCTTTGCCGCCTCCGCCAGGATGGCGTCCGCCTCCGGCCCGTAGGACACGGGCTCCGGCTCCGGCTCGGGGACATATTCCACCACGGGCTTTATCAGTTTGTCCGCCGCAAGCCACACACCCGCCGTCACCAGCGCGGCGATCAGGAAGTGCCACAGGCTGTAAAGGGGGAACACCAGCGCGTACAGGGCGAATGCCCCGGCGGCGATGTACACCGGCAGCGCGGAGCGCCGCTTGACCTCACGCATGGCAAAACGCCTCCCAACTCAGTATGTCATCATTTTAAAATAATCTGCCAATAACGTCAAGGATTACTTGCTAGTACATGGCAGGATATGGTATACTATATGTAGAGTGAGCGGGATGTCTGTCCGCGCCGGAAAAACAGTGGGGACAGACCGGCTCCCGGCCGGCCCATCCCCTATATGAAAGCCTGTCGCGCGCGGCGCGGCTGGACCATATTATGCAGCGGGTGACGCTTATGACAAACATCAAAATAGCGCCCTCCATCCTGGCGGCGGACCATGCCCGGCTGAACGAAGAGATCAAAGCCGTGCTGGATGCCGGCGCGGACTATATCCATGTGGACGTGATGGACGGCCTGTTCGTGCCCAACCACTCTCTGAGCGTCCAGGCAGTCCGCGACATCCGCGACGCCTTTCCGGCGGCCTTTCTGGACGTGCACCTGATGATCGTGGAGCCGATGAAAGAGGTGGAGGCTTACGCCCGGGCTGGGGCCAGCCATATCACCGTGCATCTGGAGGCGGATACGCCGGAGAACATCGCCCGGGCCCTGGGGATCGTGCGCGGCCGCGGCGTGCGCACGGGACTGTCCATCAAGCCCGCTACCCCCGCGTCGGCCCTGGAGGGCTGGCTGGAGGATCTGGACATGGTGCTGGTCATGACCGTGGAGCCCGGCTTCGGGGCCCAGAAGTTCATGGCGGACCAGATGGACAAGGTGACGGCCGTCCGGCGGATGCTGGACGGGGCGAACCCGGACTGCGACGTGGAGGTAGACGGGGGCATCAAGCCGGACACCGCGCCCATCGCCCTGGCGGCGGGGGCCAACGTGCTGGTGGCCGGCTCCGCCGTGTATGGCAGCGGCGATTACGCCGCCGTCATGAGAGAACTTCGTGGAGAAGCAAGATAATGGCGTTTTTTCCCGTATCCTTTGAAGAACTGATCGACCGATTCGCGTCTCTGCCCGGCATCGGCCGCAAGAGCGCGCAGCGGCTGGCTTTCCATGTGCTGGGCCTGCCGGAGGGGGAAGCGGAGGCCTTCGCCGAAACCATTTTGCGGGCCCGGCGGACCGTACATACCTGCCCGGTGTGCCAGAACCTGACGGACGGGGATATCTGCCCCGTGTGCGCCGACGAGCGGCGGGACAGGTCCGTGATCTGCGTGGTGGCGGAGCCCCGGGACGTGGCCAGCCTGGAGCGGAGCCGGGAGTATAACGGGGTGTATCACGTGCTGCACGGGGTGCTGTCGCCCATGAGCCGCGTGGGACCGGACGATATCCGTATCTCGGAGCTGGTCAAGCGCGTGGCGGACGGGGGCGTGGAGGAGGTCATCATGGCTACCAACCCGGACACGGAGGGGGACGCCACGGCCATGTATGTGGCGCGGCTCTTAAAGCCCTTTGACGTGCGGGTGACCCGCCTGGCCTACGGCATCCCCGTGGGCTCCAACCTGGAATTCACCGACGACGCCACTCTGGTCCGGGCCCTGGAGGGCCGGCGGGAGATGTGAGGGTATATTTTTCCACGATCGGGATATGATTGTTACGGACAGGACCCGTCCTGCCCGCTGTTTTGATTTGAAAAACCGGATACATAGTTTAAGGAGCAACGCATTTCAATGGCACAAAAACTGAAGATCATGGCGCTTGGCGGTCTGGATGAGATCGGCAAGAATCTGTACGTTTACGAATACGGCAAGGATATCGTGGTGGTGGACTGCGGTATGGGCTTCCCCGACGAGGACATGTACGGTATCGACGTGGTGATCCCGGACATCGCCTACCTGGTCCAGAACAAGGAACGGATCCGGGGCATCGTGCTGACCCACGGCCACGAGGACCACATCGGGGCCATGCCCTACGTGATGAACCGGCTGGACTGCCCGGTGTACGCTACCCGGCTCACCGCCGGGCTGGTGCGGCTGAAGCTGGAGGAACACGGTCTGGCGGACAAGGTGAAACTGGTCACCCACTCGGCGGGGGACCGGTTCCGCATCAGCGACAACTTTGAGTGCGAGCTGATCCACGTGAACCACTCCATCGCCGACAGTGTGGCGGTGGCCCTGAAGACTCCCATCGGCACAGTGATCCACACCGGCGACTTCAAGATCGACCTGACCCCCATCGAGGGGGGCGTGTTCGACTTCCACCGGTTCGCGGAGCTGGGCAGCGAGGGGGTGCTGGCGCTGCTTTCCGACTCCACCAACGTGGAGCGGCCCGGCTACTCCGACTCGGAGCGGCATGTGGGCGAGAGCATGAAGCGGCTCTTCCGGGGCTGCGACAAGCGCATCATCGTCACCACCTTCGCCTCCAACGTCCACCGTATCCAGCAGATCGTCAACTGCGCCGCCCACTACGGCCGCAAGGTGGGCGTCACCGGCCGGAGCATGGAAAACGTCCTGAAGCTGGCCGTGGAGGAGGGGTATCTGAATATCCCCAGGGGCGTGCTGGTGGACATGAACCGGATCAACAACCTGCCCCCGGAGCGGGTGGTGATCATCACAACCGGCAGCCAGGGGGAGAACATGTCGGCCCTGTATCGGATGGCTTTCTCCGAGCACCGGCAGGTGAAGATCGGCGCGGGGGACCGGGTCATCATCTCCGCCTCCGCCATCCCCGGCAACGAGCGGACCGTCACCAAGGTCATCGACGAGCTCTTTTACAAGGGCGCGGAGGTCATTTACGACCGCAGCATCGATATCCACGTCTCCGGCCACGCCTGTCAGGAGGAGCAGAAGACCATGCTGGCCCTGACCAAGCCAAAATTCTTCATCCCCGTCCACGGGGAGCACCGGATGCTCTGCCGCCACGGGGACCTGGCAAAGGAGATGGGCGTGGACCCGGCCAACATCGTGATCGCCGGCATCGGCGAGGTGATCGAGCTGACCGGCAGGAAGATCCAGAAAAACGGCACGGTGCCCTCCGGCCGGGTGCTGGTGGACGGCGCCAACGACGAGGGCGTGGAGAACGTGGTATTGCGGGACCGGCAGCATCTGGCCCAGGACGGTATGCTGGTGGTGGTCATGACCATGTCCGGCCAGGATGGGAGCCTGATCTCCGAGCCGGAGATCATTACCCGGGGCTTCGTCTACGTCAAGGACAACGCCCAGCTCATGGAGGAGATGCGCCGGGTGGTGTTCGAGTCCATCGAGTCCTGTGAGCGGCAGCGAATCACCGACTGGGCGGAGATCAAGGGCCGGGTCAAGAGCCAGCTGAGCGGATACCTCTATAAGGTCACCCGCCGCAGCCCCATGATCCTGCCGGTGATCATGGAAGTGTGAGGACCTTTTATCGCCATGAATATACAGATATTTGGCAGGAACAAGTGCTTTGACACAAAAAAGGCCCAGCGGTGGTTCAAGGAGCGGCGGATCAAATTCCAGTTCGTGGACGTGGACCGCTACGGCATGAGCCGGGGTGAGCTCACGGGCGTGAAAAACGCCGTGGGTCTGGCCGCCATGAGCGACGCGCCGGAGGTCGCGTATCTGGCCTACGACGCGGACAAGCTGGAGAAGCTATACGAATACCCGGAGCTTTTAAAGACCCCCCTGGTCCGCAACGGCAAACAGGCCACCGTGGGCTACTGTCCCGACATCTGGAAAAACTGGGAATGAAAAGGAAAAAAACGGCGGACGCTGTCCGCCGTTTTGGAGGTACATACGATGAAAGTATTCGTTTTTGGCAGCGGCGCCTGGGGCACCGCCCTGGCTATGCTGCTCACCACCAACGGCCACGACGTGACCCTCTGGTCTCATGACCCGGACAAGGCCGCGGCCATGGCTAGAAGCCGGAAAAACCCGGCCCTGGCCGGCGTGGCCCTGCCGGAGAGCCTGGCCGTCACCAGCGATCCCGCCGGGGCGGAGGGGGCGGAGATCGTGCTGTTCGCGTCCCCGTCCAACGTGCTTCGCACCACGGCCAGGACCGCTGCCGGGCATATCCGGCCCGGTACGGTGCTTGTGTCCGCCACCAAGGGCATCGAGGCGGGCACCGACCTGCGCATGAGCCAGGTGATTTGCCAGGAGGTGGGGAAGGACTGCCCGGTGGTGGCCCTGTCCGGCCCCTCCCATGCGGAGGAGGTATCCCGGCGGATGGCCACCGGCTGCGTGGCCGCCTGCGAGGATCAGGCTGCGGCGGAGCTGGTGCAGCAGGTATTCATGAACGAGATGTTCCGGGTCTATGTGAACCGGGACGTGGTGGGCGTGGAGCTTTGCGGGGCGGTGAAGAACGTGGTGGCCCTGGGCTGCGGCGTCATCGACGGCCTGGGCCTGGGGGATAACGCCAAGGCCCTGTTCATGACCCGGGCCATGGCGGAGATTGCCGTGCTGTGCCAGAAGGCGGGGGGCCAGCGGACCACCTGCTCGGGCCTTGCGGGCATGGGGGACCTGATCGTCACGTGCCTTTCCGCCCACTCACGGAACCGGCAGGCGGGCCTGCTGATCGGCCGGGGCGCCCCGGTGGCCCTGGCCCTGCGGGAGGTGGGGGCCGTGGTGGAGGGCTACTACGCCGCCGCCAGCATCAAGTCCCTGGCCGATAAGCTGGACGTGGAGGTGCCCATCTGCCGGAGCGTGTACGGCATCCTCTATCAGGATCTGGACCCGGAGGAGGTGTTCCGGGGGCTGATGAAGCGGGAGAAAAAAAGCGAGTTCGGCATCGTCTGGAACGATAACGGCTGAAAAAGACAGGATATAAAAAGCGCGCCTGAGAGAAAGGAAAACTCTCAGGCGCGCTATACTTTGTTTGTGTCGCCTCACACGAAGTTCAGCGCCAGGGTGAGCAGCACGAAGACAAGACCCACCCACTTGGTCATCTTGGCCAGCTTGGCGTCCCAGGTCTTGGCCTTGCTCTTGGTCAGAAAGGTATCCGCGCCGCCGGCGATGGCGCCGGACAGGCCGGAGCGCTTGCCGCTCTGGAAAAGGATCACGGCTACCAGGAACACACAGGCGATCAGGTCCAATATAGATAGAAAAATAGTCATGTCGATCTCACCCTTTTTCAAAATTCGCCTGATTACTATACCATATATGTCCTATGAAATCAAGCTATTTTTCATCTTTTTCCCGTTTTCACTTTGTAGGAGTTACAATGATGAGTGACAGGAGAAGAAAAAGATAGCGAATAGGGATAGCCTGTGTTAAGGTTGAGTTGA
>CANRBG010000020.1 GCA_947628805.1 uncultured Oscillospiraceae bacterium
ACCATGATGAGCACCAGCAGGGCGAAGAGGATGAACAGCTTCTTGGCCCGGTCGCCCATGGAGTCCTTGATGATCTCGCCCACGGACTTACCGCCGTGGCGGACCGAGGCGAACAGGGAGCCGAAGTCCTGCAGGCCGCCGAAGAAGATGCCGCCGATGACGCACCACAGGAACACGGGCAGCCAGCCGAATACGGAGGCCTGGATGGGGCCGTTGATGGGGCCGGCGCCGGCGATGGACGAGAAGTGGTGGCCCATCAGGACAACGGGCTTGGCGGCCACGTAGTCCACGCCGTCCTCCATCTCGACCGCCGGGGTCTTTCTGCTGGGGTCGATGCCCCACTGCTTTGCCAGCCATGAGCCGTAGGTCACATAGCCGATGACCAGCAAAACGATTGCCGCGAGGATGATGAGAATTGCGATCATTTTGTCTCTCCTATCTTTGTTTTAGAATATTGCGAAAGAGCTTCTTCAGGTCCCGGCCCAGCCGGTTGAAAGCCAGGTCCCCGGAAGAGGTCTCCAAAGCAATCGCGCGGTAGTTGCTCCAGCCGTGGAGGGAATGCTTGTAGCTTTTGGTTCGCTTGGACTTTTTGATCCTCCGCTTAGCCTCCGGCGTGATGGTCCCGGCGAGCACGATCAAAGTCACGTCGGAGCTGCGGTGGTTCATGTGGGGCTGGACCCGGGCCATGCCCCGGTCCCAGGCGGTCTGTTCCAGCCGGTCCGCGACCGCCTCGTCCAGCGCGTCCGTCGTGGCGAAAAACACATACTCGTGGGAGTCGGACTCGGAGATGCGGGCGCTCTTGACCAGGACATACTGCTCGTCGTGGGAGTGGAACACCGCCTCCGCCGCGAAAGGGGGCTCCACGTTTTCCCGGATCACGTCATAATAGCGGGTGTAGGAGCGCAGCAGCCGCTCCAGGACTTCGTCAGGGGTCATGTTTCGTCGTCTCCTTGTCCGGGTCGGGCCGGCCAAATGCGGCCTGGGGGGCCATCGTTTGCAGCTGCTCCATGACCAGCCGGGCCGCCCTGGCGTCGGGCAGCGGCACCTGGGCTAGCTCCCGGCCGTCTTTGGCGCAGATCACCAGGTTCTCCATGGCCAGCTCGCCTCTGCCGCAGCACAGCCTGGCGGGCACGGATACCACCCGGCGGAAAAGCCGCCCCACGTGCTCGTAGGGGATGTAATAGGTCCGCAGCCCGTTTCGGAAGAAGAGCCGCCGCCCGCCGATCCGCAGCGCGCCCACGGCCCGGGCGGCCTTGTATTCGGCCGCCAGGTCCCCGGCGCCGGCGGGGGAGGGGTCTGTGAGCGGATAAAACTTCATCTCAGCACACGGGCACGATCCAGCCGTAGGGATCGGCGATCCGGCCCCACTGGATGCCGGTGATGGTCTCGTACAGTTTGTGGGTCACGGGACCGATCTGGAAGTCGTTGACGGTGTAGGTCTTGCCCTGGTAGAAGATCTGGCCCACCGGGGAGACCACCGCGGCGGTGCCGGTGCCCCAGGCCTCCTCCAACGTGCCGTCCTGGGCGGCGGCCATCAGCTCGTCCACGGAGATGTTCCGCTCCTGGACCTCATAGCCCCACTCGGTCAGAAGCTGCAGGGCGGTCTTGCGGGTGATGCCCGGCAGCACGGAGCCGCCGGCCAGGGAGGGGGTCACGATCCTGCCTGCCAGCTTGAACATCACGTTCATGGAGCCCACCTCTTCGATGTACTTCTGCTCCACCCCGTCCAGCCACAGCACCTGGGAGAAGCCCTGCTTCTCCGCCAGCTCGCTGGCGTGGAGGCTGGCGGCGTAGTTGCCGCCGCACTTGGTGAAGCCGGTGCCGCCTCGGACGGCCCGGACCTCCCGGCTCTCGATGGCGATGTGGACCGGGTTCAGGCCCTCGGGATAGTAGCTGCCCACCGGGCAGGTGATGATGCAGAAGAGATATGTATGGGACGCGTGGACCCCCAAATGATTGTCCGTGGCGAACACGAACGGCCGGATGTACAGGCTGGTGTCCGGGGCGGAGGGGACCCAGTCCGCGTCCAGCTCCACCAGGGTCTTTAAGGCGTTCAGGTATACGTCCGCGGGCACCTCGGGGATGCAGAGCTTCTCGCAGGAGCGGGCCATGCGGGCGATATTCTCCGTGGGACGGAAAAGCTGCACATGGCCGTCGGCGGTCCGGTAGGCCTTCAGCCCCTCGAATACCGCCTGGGCGTAGTGGATCGTCATGCAGGAGGGCTCCAGCGACAGGGGGCCGTAGGGGACGATGCGGGGGTCGTGCCAGCCCTTGCCGGTCTCATAGCTCATGAGGAACATGTGGTCGGAGAAGAAGGTCCCGAAGGGGATGTTGTTCTCGTCCGGCCGGGGTCGGGGGGACGTAGTTCTGGTAATGGTGATGTCCATGATGGTCTCTCCTTTTTACCGTCTGGTCAGGTAGTTTGTGAAAACAAAAGCCGTATGGCCTGAAAAGTCAGACCATACGGCGGGAAGCTCTTTTGGTTCCGGTCGTCCGGGCCCTTACCCGGCATTGACAGCATGACTTTTCGCGCTATTATCATTCTTGCACAGTCGAATGACAATAACGAAAATTATCAGGCTGACAATGACGAAAAACCGCATGACGTAACCTCGTTCGCTTTAGGTTGCTACTATTTTAAACCACCGTTTCCCCTGTGTCAAACGCCAGGATTCATAAAATTTGCCCGGTAAATTATTACGATTTTGTTAACTGCGACGCAAATGTCACGGTCCGGACGCTCCGACGCCGGAAAAGAATCATTTGCGTTTTGGTCCCATAGAACGTATAATCATAAAAAGCACGATATAAAAAGGAGAAAGGCCCATGGCGGACTACGACGGTTTTTCCTATACCCAGAGCGTGACCCGGAGGATACCGGGCTATATCCGGGTGATCCAGTGGCTTTTGTATTTCAGCGTGTTCGCGTTCACTGTGGCGGGGGCCCTGTGGGGGCCTTTCTGGCTGATCCCGGCGCTGGGGACCCTGTTCGGGTCCTGGTACTTCATGGGGACGGCACGGGTCACGTACCAGTACCGGCTGGAGGGAGCCCGGCTGGCAGTGGACCGGATCAGCGGCCTGAAGTCAAAGCCCAAAACGACCCTTTTCGGCCAGTTCGACCTGACGAAGCTCATCGCCATGGCCCCGGAGGGGTCCCAGCAGCTTGCCCAGGCGGAGGCGGCCTCCACTGCCGGTCCCGCCCGGCGCGTCACCTACGACGTGTCGGCCCATGACCCGGACAACATCTGCTCGGTCATGTATCTGACCGGGGTGGGCCCGGAGGAGGGCCGGCCCCTGAAGGTGTTCTTCCAGCCGGACCCGGCGCTGCGGGAGTATATCCGCCGCATCGCCCCGGACCGGGTGTTGGGTTACCAGTGACGGATGGAAGCGCTGAACGGAAAAATCCCCATTGGGGGGGGTGTCTACTCCCCCAACCGGGTCAGCGTGGAGGACCCGAACCGGGAACGCCGGGACTATGAGCTGAGCGGCCAGTCCCCCCTGGTGGGGCTCATCGACAACCCCTGGTATCCGCCCTATGTGCCGGACCGGATCCATTACCACAACTGTCTGGAGATCGGCGTGTGCCTGTCGGGGGAGGGGACCGTGGAGCTGGGCCGGGGCCTGTGGCAGTTCCGGGCCGGGTCCATCGTGGCGGCGGGCCGGGGCCTGCGCCATTGCCAGCAAAACGCGGGCCGGCCCATGACCCACTGGCAGTACGTGCTGGTGGACGAGGACGTGCTTGTGCAGGAGACCCCCTCCCGCCACCGGACCGCCATTCGGACCATGCTGGAGGCGGCCCGGAGCCGGGGGATGTATTTCGACGCGGACGAGGAGTGCCGGGACCTGCGGTTCGTGCTGCAAAGCATGTTCGACCTGGGCCACCGGCGGCAGGAGTCCGCCCGGATGGAGCTGGAGGCCATGACCGCGCTGCTGGCGGCCATCATGAGCCGGTCGCTGGAGTCGGCCATGAGCGATCTGAGCCCGGACGTGGACGCCCGCCGGCCCATCGAGCCCGCTTTGCGGTACGTGTCGGAGAACTACATGCGCCAGCTGCGGGTGGAGGAACTGGCCGCCAGCTGCGCCATGAGCGTCAGCTACTTCCGGAAGGTCTTTGGGCGGATCATGGGCACGGCCCCGCTGGAGTACGTGAACCGCTACCGGGTCAACCGGGCTTTGAACCTGCTGCGGGGCACCGACGAGACCGTGCTGCAGATCGCTGTACAGACCGGCTTTCCCTCCGTGGCCACCTTTAACCGCAACTTCCGCCGCTACGTGGGCAAGTCCCCGGCGGATTGGCGCAAAAACGCCCATATATGAAAAAATGTATATTTTCGCTTATCTGCCTTTCGCCGCCAGCCTGTCCGGGCTGGCGGCGAAGTTTTGTATCATGTTGGCAAAAATGACCTAAAAGATTTGTGGATTATTCACTAAGCTGTTGAATTACACCGAAAAAGAATCGAATATGCGCGTAACAGGAGCGGAAATGAGCCGTTGCAAAAGGCGCCATATGCTAAGATTGAATCACACAAATATCGGGCGTGGAAAGGCGCCCGATAATAAAAATGCAAGGAGGAAACCAATGAAAAAGCTCATTTCCCTGCTGCTTGCCATGCTGATGGTCCTGTCTCTGGGCACCGTCGCTTTTGCGGAGCCCGGCGATCAGGCCGACGGCAAGCTGACCATCTGGTGCTGGGACCAGACCTTCAACATCGCCGCGATGGAGAAGGCCAAGGAGATGTACCAGGAGGAGCATCCCGACGTGGAGATCGATGTCCAGGAGGTCCTGTGGGAGGATGTTGAGTCCCGAATCATCGCCTCCAACGGCGACACCTCTACTCTGCCCGACATCACCCTGATCCAGGACAACGCCTTCCAGAAGGAAGTCATCAACTATCCCGAAGTGTTCTATGATATGACGGATACCTATGACTTCACCGACTTCGGCGAGGCGAAGGTCGCCTACTCCGTGGTGGACGGCCACAACTACGGCATCCCCTTTGACGCCGGCACCGTCGTGGCCGCCTGGCGTACCGACTATCTGGAAGAGGCCGGCTACACCGTGGACGACCTGACCGACATCGACATGGACCGGTTCCTGGAGATCGCCCGCGACGTGAAGGAAAAGACCGGCATGCCCATGCTGTCCGGCCAGGCCGGCGCGGTCGATACCGTTATGATCCTGCTCCAGTCCTGCGGCGGCTCCCTGTTCAACGAGGACGGCACCGTCAACATGAAGGACAACGAGAAGCTGAAGGCCGTTGTGGACGTGTACAACACCATGGTCGCCGAGGGCCTGTTCATTGAGGTCAACTCCTGGGATGAGTACATCGGCACCCTGTCCAACCAGTCCGTGGTGGGCACCTTCACCGGCTGCTGGATTCTCTCCACCATCATGAGCCTGTCCGATCAGGCCGGCCTGTGGGCCGTCACCAACATGCCCGCCATGTCCGGTGTTGAGGACGCCACCAACTACTCCAACAACGGCGGCTCCTCCTGGGCCATCATCAACAACAAGGACATTGACCTGGCTCTGGACTTCATGCAGATGTATCGGAACGTGGACTTCTATGACGCGATCCTGCCCACCACCTCCGCCATCGCCTGCTACACGCCGGCCAAAGAGGGCTCCAACTACACCGCTCCCAGCGATTTCTTCAACGGCGACGCCATCTTCGCCAAGATCGTGGAGTTTGGCGCGCTCGTGCCCGCCAACAACACCGGCGCTTACTACTACGACGCCCGTGACGCGCTGGGCACCGCTATCACCAACGTTCTCAACGGCGGCGATATCGACAGCGAGCTGGCCACCGCGGAGGATACCGTGAACTTCACCATGGGCTTCTAAGCGTCAGACTTAGTTTCCCGGTTTGAACCACAAGACTGCCGCTTCGGCGATTCTCCGGAGCGGCAGTCCTCTTAAAAATGAGTTGCACCCTTTAAATCAAAGCGAGAGAGGGGAGTTGCCATATGACACAGACTTCCGGCAGAAGGCTCACCATGCACCAGAAGCAGAACCTGTGGGGCTGGCTGTTTTTGATCCCGGCCACGGCGCTGATTTTCTGGCTGAGCTTCTACCCCATGATCCGGGCCCTTATGATCTCCTTCCAAGGCGGCCGGCCCACGGCGCTGACCTGGTCCGATCCCCTGACCCGGAACTACCAGTTTCTGACCAAGGACAAGGTCTTTATCCAGTCCCTGAAAAACACCTTTACATACCTGATCATCCAGGTGCCCATCATGCTGGTGCTGGCGATGATCTTCGCCACCTTGCTGAATGACCACCTGCTGAAGTTCAAGGGCATCTTCCGCACCTGCATCTTTCTGCCCTGCGCCACGGCGTTGGTGGCCTATTCCCTGATTTTCCGGACCATGTTCTCCTATGACGGCATGGTCAACGCCGTGCTGATGAAGATCGGCATCCTGGACGCGCCGATAAACTGGCTGAACAGTCCAAATACAGCCAAGGCGGTGATCATCATCGCGCTGATTTGGCGCTGGACGGGCTACAACATGATCTTCTACCTGTCCAGTATGCAGAGCATCGACTACTCTGTGTACGAGGCGGCCCGCATCGACGGCGCGGGCGCGGCCACCCAGCTTTTCAAGATCACCATTCCCCTGCTGAAGCCCATCATTCTGGTGACGGCCATCATGTCCACCAACGGTACGCTGCAGCTGTTCGACGAATCGGTGAACCTGACCAAGGGCGGCCCCGCCAACGCCACCATCACCATGTCGCACTATATCTACAACACCATGTTCCAGAAGAACCCCAACTTCGGCTATGCGGCGGCCATGAGCTTCGTGATCCTGATCCTGGTGGCCATCCTGAGCGCGATCCAGATGAAAGTGGGTGATAAGCGTGAGTGAGGGTGCTTTCAAGAAATACGGCAAGAGAACGCTGGTCTATCTGTTCCTGATCCTGATGAGCATCATCTCCGTGTTCCCCCTGTATTGGTGCTTCATCTCCTCCTGCAACAACACCCAGCAAATTCTGGGCGGCAGAATGGTGCCCAGCACCCATTTGATAGAGAACCTGAAAAATCTGTTCGCCCAGCAGGACGTGCTCAACGCGTTCAAAAACTCCGTCATCAACACGGTGCTGGTGCTGGTACTGTCCCTGGCCATCTGCTCCATCGCGGGCTACGGCTTCGAGATCTTCCACGACAAGGGCAAGGACGCCGTGATGGCCGTGATCATGATGAGCATGATGGTGCCTTTTGTGGCCATCCTGGTGCCCCTGTTCCAGATGTTCACGAAGATGGGCTTCGTCAACAAGTACATCGGCTATATTCTGCCCAGCCTGTCCACGCCGTTTTTGATCATGCTGTTCCGCAATAACGCCCGGACCTTCCCCAAGGAGGTCCTGGAGGCGGCCCGGGTGGACGGCCTGAGCGAGTTCGGCATCTTCGTGCGGATGTTCGTGCCCATGATGCGCCCCACCTTCGCGGCGGCGGCCACCATCACGTTCATGAACACATGGAACGCGTACCTGTGGCCCAAGGTCGTTTTGCAGACCCCCGATTCCATCACCATGCCCATGCTGGTCGCCAACCTTTTGAGCGGCTACGTGGTGGACTACGGCGTGGTCATGGCCGGCGTCACCATCTGCACGCTGCCCACGGTCATCGTGTTCTTCATCCTGCAAAAGAGCTTCACCGAGGCCGTTGCCGGCGCCGTGAAGTGATCGAAAAGTTATTGATAGTTTCAGCGGGCTCTGTTATAATGCTGGCAGCATTATTACGGTGTCCGCACGGTAAAAACGATGCCGTGCCTTACGGGGCCCGGCATCGTTTTCCTTTGGGACGCGAAGCATTCCAGAACAGTGAGGAGGTAGGCCGCTGCCGGCGGCCGCATGACAGTGGAGTTTGATTACAATAAGCTGAAAGACCCCGCCTTTTTCGCCCAGGGCCGGGCCGCCGCCCATTCCGACCACGCCGTATATGCCTCCGTTCAGGAGGTGGCGGCCGGGCAGAGCAGCCTGCGCTGGTCTTTGAACGGATACTGGAAATTCTTCCACGCCATGAACGAGGACCAGGTGATCCCCGGCTTTGAGGCGGCGGACTACGACTGCACCGGCTGGGCCGATATCCCCGTGCCCGCCCATATCCAGATGGAGGGCTACGGCACACCTCAGTACGTGAACGTCCAGTACCCCTGGGACGGGGTGGAGGACGTTCAGATCGGCCAGATCCCCCGGCGGTTCGATCCGGTGGCGTGCTATGTGAAGTATTTCACCCTGCCGGAGGCCATGCGGGGCAAGCGGGTGTTCGTCTCCTTCCAGGGGGCGGAGAGCTGCGTGGCTCTTTGGCTGAACGGACAGTACGTGGGCTTTTCCTCCGATTCTTTCACCCCGTCGGAATTCGAGCTGACGGACTACCTCGCCGAGGGGGAGAACAAGCTGGCCTGCCGGGTGTACCGGTTCAGCGCGGGAAGCTGGCTGGAGGATCAGGACTTCTTCCGGTTCTCTGGGCTGTTCCGGGAAGTGTTTTTGTATGCGGTCCCGGCGGTCCATGTGCGGGATATCCGGGTGAAGACCCTGCTGGACGACGAGTATAAAAACGCCGTACTGGACGTGAAGGTCCAGGTGGAGGCGGAGGCGGACTGGAAGCTGTGTCTGACCCTGTCCGACGCAGCCGGCAGCGTCGTGGCCCAGGCCCAGCAGACGGGCACCGGGGCGGAGGCCGCCTTTGCCATCGACGTGGCGGAGCCGGAGAAGTGGAGCGCGGAGCGGCCCGCCCTGTACGACCTGACCCTGACGGCCATGACCGCCGCCGGGGAGACGGTAGAGGTGGCCTGCCAGAAGGTGGGCTTTCGCCGGTTCGAGATCAAAGACAGCGTGATGTATTTGAATGGCAGGCGCATCGTGTTCAAGGGCGCGAATCGCCACGACTTCTGCGCCGAGACCGGCCGGGCCGTGACTGCGGAGAAGATCCGCCGTGACTTGCTGACCATGAAGCGACACAACATCAACGCCATCCGCACCAGCCATTACCCCAACAGCAGCGTCCTTTACGAGCTGTGCGACCAGCTGGGTCTTTACGTGATCGACGAGAACAACATGGAGTCCCACGGGGCCTGGGACCTGGTCGCCCGGCGGCAGGAGCCCATCGAGTACGCCCTGCCCGGCGACCGGACCGAGTGGCAGGACCTGCTGCTGGACCGGGTCAACTCCACCTATCAGCGGGACAAGAACCACCCCTGCGTGCTGATCTGGAGCTGCGGCAATGAGTCCTTCGGCGGCAATGTGATCTATGAGATGAGCCGCAGGTTTCATGACCTGGACGACACCCGTCCCGTCCATTACGAGGGCGTGTACCTGGATCCCCGCCGGCCGGAGACCACGGACATCGAAAGCCGCATGTACACCCCTGTGGCGGAGGTAAAGGAATTTCTTGCCCAGCACCGGGGCAAGCCCTTTATCATGTGCGAGTACACCCACGCCATGGGCAACTCCAACGGAGCCATGCACAAGTACACGGAGCTGGCCTATGAGGAGCCTCTGTACCAGGGCGGCTTCATCTGGGATTTTATCGACCAGTCCATCCGGACCAAGGACCGCTACGGGAACACTATCTACGGCTTCGGCGGGGATTTTGACGACCGGCCCACGGATTATAATTTCAGCGGCAACGGCATCGTCTACGGGGACGGGACCGTCTCTCCCAAGATGCAGGCCGTCAAGTACAACTACCAGAACATCGTAGCGGCGGTGGACGACAAGAGCGTGAAGATCGTCAACCGGCACCTGTTCACCAATACCGCCGCTTACGAGTGCGTGGCGATCCTGGCCCGGGACGGGATCGAGATCGCCCGGGCGGCGATGGACACGGACGTGCCGCCTTTGGAAGAGCGGACCTATCCGCTGCCCTTTGAGGCGCAGACCATCGGTGGTGAGTACGCGGCGACTGTCTCCTTCCGGCTGAAGGAGGACATGCCCTGGGCGGACCGGGGCTATGAGATCGCTTTCGGCCAGGGCGTGTGGAAGGTCGCCGCCCCGGCGGCCAAGGCTGTGGCCGCTCACCGGCCCCTGCGGGTGGTGTACGGCAGCAATAACCTGGGCGTGCAGGGGATCGATTTTGCCGTCCAGTTCAGTTACGCGGCCGGGGGCCTTTCCTCCTACCGTTTCGGCGGCAGGGAGATGTTCAAGACCGTGCCCAAGCCCAATTTCTGGCGGGCCCCCACGGACAACGACGCGGGCTGGTTCATGCCCCAGCGGTACGGCCAGTGGAAGCTGGCGAGCCTGTACGCCACCACCCACGCCGACGGGCGGGTATTCGGCATGCCCAACGTCCCCGTGAAGGAAAACGCCGATGGGTCCGTCTCCATCAAGTTCACCTATACGCTGCCCACCAGCCCCAAGGCCAAGTGTGCTGTCACGTATACGGTGCATCCCTGCGGGACGGTGGACGTGCACCTGCACTACGACCCGCTCAAGAGACTGGGGGCCATGCCGGAGTTTGGCATGATAATGAAGCTGTCCGCGGACTACGACCATGTGAAGTGGTACGGCCTGGGCCCGGCGGAGACCTACGCCGACCGGGAACAGGGCGCGAAGCTGGGCATATGGGAAAGCGGCGTAAAGGACCGGCTGGCCCACTATCTGGTGCCCCAGGAGTGCGGCAACATGACCGGCGTGCGCTGGGCGGAGGTCACGGATTACCGTGGCCGCGGCCTGCGGTTCGAGGGTGACGGCATGAGCTTTTCCGCTCTGCCCTATACCCCCCACGAGCTGGAGAACGCGGGCCATGAGTACGAGCTGCCCCCGGTCCACTACACGGTGATCCGGGCCGCCCTGGCCCAGACGGGCGTGGCCGGGGACAACAGCTGGGGCGCGGAGCCCCACCCGGAGTACCTGCTGGACGTGTCCAAGCCCATGGACTTCACCTTCCGCTTCAAGGGCGTTCTTTCCTAAAAGGAAACGGTCCGGAAAAGATAAAGTAAGCCGCCCCGGGGAGAGAAAAACTCCCCCCGGGGCGGTCATTTCTATACATTTTACAGCCGGACGGACCGGCCCAGGGCCGGGGAGACGATCCGGCCATTTTGCGCCGCCAGCTCGCCGCCGATGAACACATAGTCGATGCCCTCCGGGGGCAGGATGGGCTGGGCGAAGGTGGCGTTGTCCTTTATCCGCGCCGGGTCGAACACGGTCACGTCCGCGTCCGCCCCCGCCGCCAGGGTCCCCTTGCCGGCCAGCCGGAACCGGGCCGCAGGCAGGGCGGTCATCTTTGCCACCGCGTCATAAAGGGACAGCCTGCCCGTGCGGACATATTCCGCGATAAGCCGGGGGAAAGTCCCGGCGGCCCGGGGATGGCCCTGGCCCCGGTGCATGGTGGCGTCGCTGGCCAGCATCACCGCCGGGTGGGCCAGGGCCAGAGCCACCTGGTCCGGCCGCATGACGTAGCACACGGTCCGGCAGTCCGGCATGTCCCGGCGTATCTCCCGGAAGGTCTCTTCGGTACACCGCCGGCCTTTGTACTTGCCCTCGCACATCTCCACCGCGTCGTAGCCGCAGCCGTAGCGGTCCATCCAGCCGTCGTCATAGGTGGCGGAGCCCAGGCCCGTGGAGAAGGCCTCGTAGGGATAGCAGTCGCAGAAGATGTCCGCGCCGCCCAGCCGGTAGGCGTCCACCATAGCCAGGGCCCGCTCCATCTGGCCGAAGCCGGCCATGCTGCCGATGTGGGAGATCTGGGCGGGCACGCCAAGACTTATCATGGCGTCGGCAAATTCCTCCAACGCCCCGTAAAAGGCCGCCGCGTCGTCCCGCAGATGACAGGCGGCCGTCTTGCCCGTGCCCTGCAGGGGAGAGGCGGCGATGAGAAGCTCCCGCAGGTCCATGCCCGGGGTGTAGCGGATGCCGAAGGAGGCCCCCGCGCAGCCCCGAACCAGGGCCCGGGCTATCCCCTCCGCAATGGATTGCAGCTGCCCGTCCGTGGCGGGAGCGTAGGGGTCCGTGGCCCCGGCCTGCAGGCGAAAATACTCGTGCCCGGCCAGCATGGCTACGTTTACGAAGGTCCCGTCCCGATCCGCCAGGTCCAGGTAATCGGTCGGGTCGCAAACGTTGGAGCCGCAGTTGCCGCCGATCACCGTGGTGACGCCCATGCGCAGCATGCAGGAAAACACGGACCTTTCCGGATCGGCGTAGATGCGCCCGTCGGCCTCCAACGGGTCCTCGTGGACGTGCACGTCGATGAAGCCGGGGCAGACTACCCTGCCCGTCACGTCGATGCGCCGGTCTGCCTCCATGTCCTGGGCGCTGACCCAGGCGATCCGGCCGTCCTCCATCAGCACGTTGAGGACGCTGTCCACCCGGTTGGCCGGGTCGATGACCCGGCCCCCGTAAAGGAGCGTTTTCATAGGCCGCCTCCTTGCAGATCAAATGTCCCGTCCATTGTACACATGTCCGTTGCTTTTGTCGAGAGCGGGTGCTAAAATAGCAGAAAAATGCGCGGGAGGTCATGGATATGCCGCACTGGGTCAGCGTCTGGGGCCAGGCCCACACCCCCATTGAGGGGATCGGTCCGTCCTATCGGGACAGGACCATGCTGCTGACGGTCCGCACCGCCCTGGCGGGGGAGCGGCTGCGTCTGCGGCTGGCGAACTGGGAGGGGCGGGGCCCGCTCACGGTGGCCGCCGCCACGGCCTGCGCCCTGACGGGCCGGGAGACAGCGCTGACCTTCGGCGGGAGCCGGGGCGTCACCCTTGCCCCCGGCGCGGACACCTACAGCGACGCGCTGCCTTTGCGTGTGGAGCCGGGGGAGCTTATCTGTATCCGGCTGGCCTTTGTCGGGCCGGTGAGCTCCGGCAACGGCATCCGGGCGGATGTGCTTTGCAGCAAAAAGGGGGACTACACCGCCGGCGGCCCCTTCGATACGGGGGGCTGCCTCCCCACGGGGATAGCCACGCCCGCTGTGGCGGCGGTGGAGCTGCTGGCCCCGGACGAGACGGGAGCGCTTGTGTGCTTTGGCGACTCTATCACCCAGATGGGCCTTTGGACGGACCCTCTGGGGTCGGCGCTGATGCGGCAGGCGCCGGGAAAGCTGGCGGTGCTCAACAAGGGCATCGGCGGCAACCGGCTTTTGAGCGGGCCCGCCTCGCCGGCCTTTCGGATGTACGGCCGGGCGGGGGTGGAGCGGTTTCGGCGGGACGCCCTGTCGGACCCGGGGACGAAGGCGGTGGCGCTTTTCATCGGCACCAACGACATCGGCTCTTCCCCCGATCCCGCCGCGAGCGATTTCGCCGGGGCGGACCGGCTGGCCGCCGCCCTGGAGGATCTGGCGGCCCAGACACGGGCCGCGGGCATGGCGGTCTACGCCGCTACCCTGGTCCCCCGGATGGGCAGCGAGGGGTACGGCCCTGCCCAGGAGGCGGAGCGGGTCAGGCTCAACGAGCGGCTGCGGGCCGGGGAGGGGACGGTCTTCGATAAGATCTTCGACTTCGACGCGGCCCTCCGGGACCCGGACCGGCCGGCCTATATGCGCATGAGCTACGACAGCGGGGACCACCTGCATCCCAGCCTTTTGGGAGGCAGACGTCTGGCGGAATGCGCCCTGGAGGCGCTGAAAAAATAAAATGGTAAACGCAAGCGGCGCGGCCAAAAGGCCGCGCCGCGCTTTTGATTTTACCGGTCAGTCCATCTTCAAAATGAGCTCCAGCACCCGCTTGGCGCAGATGAGAAGATCGTCCCGGGTCAATGCTCCCAGCTCCATGGCCTTTTCCAGCCGCTCCGGGTAGCCGTTCGCCATCTTCAGATCGTTGCCGGCCAGGACCTCTTTGTAGTGCTCGGCCCGGTTCCACCAGTCGGTCATGACCAGGCCTTTATAGCCCCACTCGTCCCGGAGGACGTCCGTCAAAAGCTCCCGGCTCTCGGAGGCCCGACGGCCGTTGATGATGTTGTAGGAGCTCATGATGGCCCAAGGCTGGGCCTCCTTCACGATGATCTCAAAGGTCTTCAGGTATAGCTCCCGCAGGGCCCGCTCGGACAGCCGGGAGTCGGACTGCTTGCGGTTCGTCTCCTTGTCATTGCAGGCGAAGTGCTTCACCGTGGCGGCCACGTGTTGGCTCTGGATGCCCCGGACCATGGCCCCGGCCAGCCTGCCCGCCAGCAGGGGGTCCTCGGACCAGTACTCAAAGTTCCGGCCGCACAGGGGGCTCCGGTGCAGGTTCACGGCGGGGGCCAGCCACACGCCGATGTTGTTCTCCTTGACCTCCCCTGCGGCGGCGGCTCCCACGGCGGCGGTGAGCTCGCTGTCCCAGGAGGCGGCCAGGGCCGTGGCGCAGGGCCAGGCGGTGGCGCACACCCCGCACTCCGGCAGCAGCCGCAGCCCGGCGGGGCCGTCGGCGGTGGTGACGGTGGGCACCCCGTACTGGGGCAGGTTGCCCATGCCAAAGGTGTTGGACACGGAGGTGTTGGGCTGGCCGCCCACAAGATGGATAAGGTCCCCGTCGGAAAGCTGGGCCAGAAAATCGTCCAGATCAAGCTTTCCCGCCGCCACGTCCTCCAAGGGCCGGACCCCGTCGGCGTAGGGCTTCATGAGCTGATACTGCCCCCGGCCCGGCTGGGCGGGGCACACCGCCTCCTGGGACCCCTCCGGCAGCCGGGGCAGCACGTTGGCGTCCGTGTCCACGGCCTCCCGGGCGGGCAGGGGCTCGTACGTGCCGTCCGCCAGCAGCCGCTTGGCAAGGCCCGAGGGGGCCAGCTTTTCGCTGAGCCGCTCGGTGACCGCCGTGTCCGGCTGATGCCAGGCGTAGTCCAGCTTCTGCGCGTCCCGGATGGAGCAGCCCAGGTAGAGGTCATATGTCCCGGCCTCCAGGACCCAGCAGCTTTTCTCCACGTGGCCCAGGTCGTCGTAGCTTGCCATGGCGGCCACGGGGAAGGAGAGGATCACCAGCTGGCTCTCGCCCGGGGCCAGCTCCTTCGTCTTGGCGAAGGCCGCCAGGGTCCGGGCGGGCTTTTGCAGCTTCCCGGCCGGGGCACGGTAATAGAGCTGGACCACCTCTTTGCCGGGGAAAGCGCCGGTGTTGGTGACCTGGGCCGTCACGGCGATCAGGCCGTCCTTTTCCCCAGCCGTCACGGGCTGGACGGCGAAAGCGGTATAGGAAAGGCCGTACCCAAAGGGGTAGATCACCTTATCCGCCGCCCCGGGCAGGGTCTCGAAGTACCGGTAGCCCATGTAGATATCCTCGGTGTAATCCACATAATAGGGGGAGTCGTGGAACCCAGCGGTGGAGGGGTAATCCTCGATGTCCCGGGCGTACGTGTCCGGCAGCTTGCCGCAGGGGGACGCCTCGCCGGTCAAAAGCTCCGCCGCGGCGCAGCCGCCCTCCATGCCGCCCTGCCAGGCCTGCAGGGCCGCGCCGATCCGGTCGTCGCCGGCGATCCAGGACACGTCCATCACGCCGCCCACGTTCAGAACCACGACCACCCGTTCAAAGGCGGCGCACACCGCCTCGATCATGGCGGTCTCGGCGTCGGAGCGGTAAAAGTCCCCCTTGGGGAAGATGCGCCCGGCGATCTTGGGCAGGGACAGCTCATGGGGCCAGGGGTCGTGCTCGTCCACGAACTCCACGTCGGACCGGTCCCAGCCCTCCCCGGAAAACCGGCTCAGGACGATGAGGGCCGTGTCCGCCGCCTGCCGGGCCCCGGCCAGCAGTGTCTCCGGCAGAGGCGGCTCCGCCATCATGCCGGGCTGGTCCCCGGCGGCGTACCGCTCCGCCACATAGGAGCGGTAGTAGTCCGCCAGGGGCTCATATAGGGGCACGTTACGCTCCCTGAGCCCGTCGTACAGATTCTTCACATAGGCCACGGTCACGTCGCCGCTGCCGCCGCCGCCCTTCACATAGTCGAATACACCCTTGCCGAACAGGGCCAGGGGCTTGGACGGGTCCAGGGGCAGCAGGCCCTTTTCGTTTTTCAAAAGCACCATGCCCTCCCGGGCGGCCTGGCGGGACAGGGTGACATGGGCGGGGCTGGCGGTCACGAAGCCCGCCGGGGTCAGGGGCAGATTGGGCTGATAGAGAGCCCGGGTCCACTTTTTCATAGGGGTCACCTCATTTAAAATATCGTCTCAGCGGATGTCGTACACGCTGCGGGCGGTCACGGTCTCCGGCTTGCCCCGGAGGATCTTCACCCGGCGGGCGCCCGGGTCCATGTCGAAGAAATTGTCGGCCAGGACCGTGTCCGGCCCGCATTGAAGCTCCACGGAGCGGGCATAGGCCCGGGCGGTCACCACCACCTCGTTCCCCTCGATGTGGGCCTCCAGCTCCGGGTCCGCGAAGCGGAAATGCTTGGGCGCACAGAAAAGCACGGACCCCTGGCCCACCGTATGGCCGTTGGCGTCCTCCAGGGCATAGGCGTAGTAGCAGCCGTAGGTGTCCTGGTCAGAAAAGTCCTGCTCCGGCAGCCACGCGGCGGAGAGGGCCGGGACGGTCACGTCAAAGGCCCCTTCCTGGATCGGCGACCCGTCCGGCCGCCGCAAAGACCATGTGGCACGGCCCGTAAAGGGGGCCATGGTCTCGTTGGACACGTTCAGCCGGGCGGATTTTTTGAGCGGGAAGGGCTCGGCGTTCACGTTGGTGTCCTGGCTCAGGACGCCTTCCTCGTGGCAGGAGATCAGAACCGGCGCGAAAAACCGCCTGGCGTAGTAGTGCAGGGCTTTCCAGCGGCCAAACCAGTCGATGCTGGACCAGCTGGCCACGGGCCAGCAGTCGTTCAGCTGCCAGATCACCGCGCCCATGCACCGGCCCCGGTTCCGCCGCCAGTGCTCCACCCCGTACTGCATGGCCTGGGCCTGCAGCAGCTGGGAGGCGTAGACCAGTTTGTCCAGATCGGCGGGGTACAGGTACATCTGGGACAGGTACGACACGATCTTCCCGTTGGCGGAGGCGTTTCGCTGATGCTTTTCCATCACGTAGGAGAACACGTTCCGGTCCTCCGGGGCGGTGAAGCTCTCGATGGTCTCCATGCAGGGGAAGGACTGGAAGCCGAACTCGGACACGTACCGGAAGAGGTAGTTCCGGTAGTCGGGAAAGGGCTTCAGGCCGTGCCACACATCCCAGTAGTGCACGTCGCCCCGGTCCGGGTCCTGGGGCGCGTCGAAGCTGCCGCCGCTGCTGGGGCTGGCGGGCCAGTAAAATGCCTGGGGATCCTCCGCCTTCAGCACCTTGGGGATGATGTACTCGTACATCTTGATGTAGTCCGCCTTTTGCTTGCAGCTGGACACCCACTCGCCCACGGCCACGAATTGCTCCATCTCGTTGTTGCCGCACCACAGGGCCAGGGAGGGGTGGGACCGGAGGCGGCGGATGTTGTCCACAAATTCGGCGGTGATGTTGGCCTCGAATTCCTCCGTCAGATCGTATACCGCGCAGGCGAACATGAAGTCCTGCCATACCAGCAGACCCAGCTCGTCGCAGATGTCGTAAAAGGCGTCGGAGGGGTAATGGCCCCCGCCCCAGACCCGGACACAGTTCATGTTGGCGGCCCGGGCGTCCTCTAAAAGGCGCCTTGTCCGCGACCGGGTCACCCGGCCCAGCAGATTGTCCTCGGGGATGTAATCCGCCCCCATGGCGAAGATGTCCACACCGTTTACGCAGTGGCTGAAAGATTCTCCCCACGCATCCTTTTTGCGGCTCACCGTCATGGTCCGCAGGCCCACGCGCTTTTCCCACCGGTCCAGCTCGCCCTTTTCCCCGGCCAGCGCCACGGTCACGGTGTAAAGGGGCTGTTCCCCGTAGCCCGCGGGCCACCAGAGCTGGGGGTCCGGGACCGGGATGGAGCAGCGCTCACCCGCGCCGGTGAGTTTTGTCCCATCCGGTGCCGTCACCGTCACGGAGACGGCGGTCTCGCCATCGGAGAACCGGGTAAGATTCGTGACCACTTCCAAAGTCACCGCGCCCTCTTCGTGGTGCTGGAGCACCAGCACGTCCCGGATCCGGGCTGTGTCCACGCCGATCAGGGCGATGTCCCGCCAGATGCCTGCGTCCGGCAGCCGGGGGCCCCAGTCCCAGCCGAACATGCAGTGGGCCTTGCGCAGGTGGGGAAAGCCCACCATGGCGTCAGAGGAGCCGTCCGCCCGGCTCTTGGCGTAAGCTTTTTTAATGTACTTGGTGGGGGAGGCAAAGATGACGGCGATCTCATTCTCCCCGGGCCGGAGAAGCCGCTTCACGTCGAACTCCCACGTCCGGTGCATGTTGTCGGCCTTGCCGGCGGGCCGGCCGTTGACGGCGATATCCGCCAGGGTATCCAATCCCTCGCAGCGAAGATACACCCGCTCACAGGCCAGCAGGGCCGGGTCGGCGGAGAAGGTCCGGCTGTAGGTCCAGTCAAAGTCCATCAGCTTCAGGGCGTCCATCTCGTTGTCCCGGTAAAAGGGGTCCGGGATGCGCCCGGCGGCCAGCAGGTCGCCGTACACGGAGCCGGGGACATGGGCCGGCACACCGGTAAAGCCGGCGGCGGCGCAGTCCAATGTCCAGTCGCCGTTCAGGGGATATCGCACCATGGTCTGTTCCTCCCGGAAAGACAGATTTTTTACGGAAATACCGTGTACACAATACTATATTAGCCGTTGGGTAAAGTCAACAATTTTCAGAATTAGGACACAAGGGGATTTGACATGCCTGGTGAACGAATTGTACAGAAATTACAAAATGGTTTAAGGATTTAAAAATTAAGTATGGCATATTGACAAGGGGCCGGCAGAAGTCTATAATTATTGCAGTTTGATAAAATCGATCGCCGAAGACGGGTACCCGTCTTCCCATGGGATAGTTCCTATCCCATGATGGCCGTTTCCCCTGTAGTCCTGGTCTCCCCGGAGGCCAAAAAATAAGACTAAACATATCAAGGAGGAAAGACAATGAAGAAGCTCATCGCACTGGCGCTCGCTGTGATCATGGTCCTTGGCCTGTCGGTCACCGCGTTCGCCGCTGATGGCGACGTCGTGCTGCCCCGGGAGGAGACCTTGTACTTCGCCGGCCAGCAGTGGGGCGCTGTCAACAGCTGGAACCCCATCGGAACCAACCAGAACAACTCCATGGCTATCGCCGCCGGCGGCGGCCAGCGCACGATCATGTTCGAGACGCTCTACATGTGGAACATCCTGGACGGCAAGCTGTACGGCCTGCTGGCTAACGATGACTACGCGTGGAACGACGACATGACCCAGCTGACCTTCACCATCAAGGACGCCGCCAAGTGGAACGACGGCTCCGACGTGACCGCCGCCGACGTGATCCGCACCTTCGACATCGGTGTGGAGATCGCCAACGGCACCGGCTCCACTTACGGCCCCTACATCGAGTCCATCGAGGGCGAGGGCAAGAGCGTGACCATCAACGCCAAGCTCAACGATGACGGCCAGCCCGTCAACCCCTTGAAGATCCTTGACTTCCTGGAGCTGGTCATCATCGCCAAGGCCGACTGGATCGACCAGGTCTATGAGGCCAACGGCGGCGACGCCACCGCCATTCTGAACGACGACGGCCTGAATGACGACGGCGAGCTGGAAGTGCCCTACACCGGCCCCTATACCCGCTACTTCGACGACGACCAGAAAGTGGTCTTCATCCGCGACGACAACTACTGGGGCCAGGACGAGTCCATGTGGGGCAAGCTGCCTGCTCCCAAGTACATCGCCCACGCCATGTACGCTGACAACAACGCCGGCGACAACGCGCTCCGCGAGGGCGAAGTGGACGTGAGCCAGCAGTTCACCGCCAACGTCCAGGATATGTGGGAGAAGGACGGCCTGCCCATCTCCACCTATTACATGGAAGCGCCCTACGGTATCTGCGTCGGTCTGCCCACCGCCTGGTACAACATGAACATCCCCGTCATCGCCGAGAACCCCGCTCTTCGCAAGGCCATCGCCATGGCCGTTGACTATGACTCCATCAACGCCAACGCCTTGACCGGTCAGTCCCCCACCTTCGCCGACGTGCCCCGTTCTCTGATGAACCCCACCGACGCGGAGCAGGCCATGTATGACCACGACGCCGTGGCCGATCTGCAGTGGGTCGGCAACGACATCGACGGCGCCAACGCCCTGCTGGACGAGGCCGGCCTGGTCGATACCGACGGCGACGGCATCCGCGAGTACAACGGCGAGAAGATCTCCCTGACCGCCGTGTGCCCCAACGGCTGGACCGACTGGATGGCCGCTATGGTCGAGGTCGCCAACGCCGGTGAGAAGATCGGCATCGAGATCACCACGCCCTATCCTGAGGCGGACACCTTCAACACCGTGTTCACCGATCCTGACCAGACCGAGTACGCCATCTTCATGTGGTCCCCCGACGCCTCCACTCCCGCCAACCCCTGGAGCCGCGTGAACCAGTTCATGGGCATGGACTATGTGGGCGTTCAGAACAACTGGTCCGGCAACTGGGGCCAGTATGTGAACGAGGAAGCTGACGCGCTGCTGAAGAAGATCCCCACCACCACCGACGAGGCGGAGCTGAAGGATCTGTACACCCAGCTGACCGAGATCTATCTGACCGAGGTCCCCAGCTTCACCCTGATGTATCGTCCCGCGGTGTTCTTCACCGTGAACGAGTCCGTGTGGACCAACTATCCCTATGAGGGCAGCACCTACACCATGGCCGATGGCACGGAAGTGCTCGTTCCCCCCACCGACTGCACCGACGGCTTCGGCATTGCCGCGCTCTACAACCTTGAGCTGGTCGGCTGATATGTAACTCCTGGCGGCCATGCTCTTTCATGAGCATGGCCGCTTCTTTTAAAGAAGAGAATATGAGAAAGGGGGAAATCGACCTGTGAAGGGTTACAGAAAGTATTTCGGCAAAAAGATATTCTGGTTCATCCTCACCTTCATCGCGGCGGTGATCCTGAACTTCATTCTGCCCCGGCTCATGCCGGCGGACCCTGTGGCGTCCATCACCGGCAAACTGGCCGGCGGCAACACGGACGCCAAGGCGGTGGCGGCCATCTATGAGCGCTACCAGGAAGAATTCGGCACCAACCTGCCCATGTACCAGCAATTTCTGAAATTCTGCAAAAACGCCATCCACGGCAACTTTGGCCTGTCTTTCAGCCAGTATCCCCGCGCTGTGAGCGACATCATCTCCAGCGCCATCGGCTGGACCGTCGCTTTGCAGCTTCCGGCCATCCTTGTGGGGTGGCTGCTGGGCAACCTGTTGGGGGCCCTAGCGGCCTACATACGCAAGGGCTTTGACAAGGTCCTGCTGCCCGTATCGCTGTTTTTGAGCAACGTGCCCGCCTTCGGCATGGCTGTGATCCTGCTGGTGCTCTTCGCCGTCAAGTGGAAGATCGCGCCGATCTCGGGCGGCTACGCCTTCGACATGATACCCCACCTGAGCTGGGACTTCGTAAAGTCCGTCATTTCCCACTACCAGCTCCCGTTCTGGTCCATCGTGCTGGTCTCCATCGGCGGCCAGGCCGTGGGCATGCGGTCCATGTCCATCTACGAGCTGAACGCGGACTACGTGAAATACGCCCGGTTCCTGGGCATCAAGGACCGGAAGATCGTGGGCTACGTGTTCCGCAACGCCATGCTCCCCCAGGTCACGGGCCTGGCCCTGAGCATCGGCACCATGGTGGGCGGCGCCCTGGTGGCGGAGATCATCTTCTCCTATCCGGGCCTGGGCAGCACCATGTATTCGGCCGTCACCTCGGCGGACTACCCGCTGATCTCCGCCACGACCCTCATCATCACGGTGATGGTGCTGATCGTGACGTTCCTGCTGGATATCATCTATGGCTTCATTGACCCCCGGGTCAAGGCGGCCCAGTTTGAATAAGAGGGGGGAGCGACATGAAAAATACCATTCGACAGGTCTTTCATTCCCCCAAGTTCGTGGGCGGCTTTATCATCTTCGTGGCGATCTTGCTGACCATGATCATCTACCCGCTTTTCAACCCCGGCAACCCCTTGCAGCAGGTGAGCGTGGGCACCTTTGCCAGGCCCGGTACATACATCTCTCTCTATGACGCCACCAAGGCCGAGTCCAACACCCTGCGGCTGCCGGATGCGGAGGATAAGCGTGTGGCGGCCAGCCTGTCCGACGAGGACCGGGTGGCTATGGTGGAGTATTTCACCGCCATGGGCATCGACATCTCCGAGCTGGACACCAGCGACACCGAGGCCCTTTTGCAGATGTGGGACGATAACTATGACCCCTCTGTCCGGCCCAAGGGGATGACCTCCGCCAAGGTCAACTATTATAAACGGCTCAACAACGCCCTCCAGGACCTGAAGGGCGGCGACACCATCATCATCGCCGAGGAGGGCGAGGACGGGGCCCTGGCGGAGAGCAAGACCATCACCACCACCGACTATGTCCGCACCGGGGCCGTGGCGAACGTGAAGACCCTGCCCCTTGGCACGGACAACTTCGGCCGCGACGTGCTCAAGGAGCTGGTCAGCGCCACCGGGACCTCTATCATGATCGGCATGATCGCCGGCGTGGTGGCTACGCTCATCGGCCTGACCTTCGGCTTGCTGGCCGGGTATCTGGGCGGCTTCGTGGACGACTTCATCATGTTCATCACCAATATCTTCACGGTCATCCCCGGCTTCGTGCTGCTGATCCTCATCACCTACTCCATCGGCCAGGAGCAGCGGGGCGCGGCGGTGGTGGCAACGGTCATCGGCCTGACCGGCTGGACCTGGACGGCCCGTTCCGTCCGCAGCCAGGTCATCAGCCTTCGGAACCGTGACCACGTGAATCTGAGCAAGCTTTCCGGCCACAGCCTTTTGCGGATCATCCTGACCGACATCCTGCCCTACATTGCCTCCTACGTGGTGATGGCGTTCATCCTGCAGGTGTCCAGCGGCATCCTGGCGGAGGCGCAGCTGAGCATGCTGGGCCTGGGTCCTCAGACGACCAAGGTCCCGACCCTGGGTCTGATGATGAACTGGGCCATGCTGTACTCGGCCCATACCAACGGCTCCTGGTGGGCGTACTTCCCCGTGATCCTGGTCATCACCCTCATCTCGTTCTCCCTGAACCTGATGAACACCGGCCTGGATCAGGTGTTCAACCCCACCCTGAGAGATTAAGGAGGCTGCTATGGGAAAAGTTATGTTGGAGGTCCGGAACCTCAAGACCAAGTATGTCACCCGCTTCCACGAGGACGTGTACGCGGTGGACGGCGTCTCCTTTGCCATTGAAGAGGGCAAGAGCCTGGGCATCGCCGGCGAGTCCGGCTGCGGCAAGTCCACCCTGGCCCTGTCCATGATGGGCTACTACTTCCCGCCCCTGCACTACATGAGCGGCGACATCATCATCGACGGCCAGAACATCTCCGGCATGGACCCGGACACGGTCCGCAAGACCATTCTGGGCAGCGAGATCGCCTACATCCCCCAGGCGGCCATGAACGCCCTGAACCCCACCCAGAAGATCATCCGCTTTTTGGAGGACGTGATCCACGCCCACGATCCCAAGAAGTCCAAAAAGGAGATCCGGGAGATGGCGGAGGCCCGCTTTGCCGAGGTGGGCCTGCCCCTGGAAGCCCTGGATAAGCACGCGGTGGAGCTGTCCGGCGGCATGAAGCAGCGGACCGTTATCGCCGTCAGCACCATCTTGAACCCCAAGGTGCTCATCGCCGACGAGCCCTCCTCCGCCCTGGACGTGACCAGCCAGAAGCTGGTGATCAAGATGATGCGGGAGCTGATGGAGAAAGGCCACGTCAAGAGCATGCTGTTCATCACCCACGAGCTGCCGCTGCTTTACAACGTGACCGACGACATCATGGTCATGTACGCCGGCCAGATCGTGGAAAAGGGCTCCGCCAAGGAGATGGTGTTCGACCCGGTGCACCCCTACTCCCACGGCCTGATGGGCTCCATCCTGGTGCCCGAGGAGGGCACACGCGGCCACAAGCTGGCGGCTATCCCCGGCGCGCCCCCCAACCTGAAGCGGCCCCCCGACGGCTGCCGCTTCGCCGAGCGGTGCAAATACGCCACCGCCGACTGCCGCTATACCTCCATCCCGGAGAAGCCCTTCGGAGATGGGCGTATGTATCGCTGCGTGAAGAGCCTTGACGAGCTGAAGGAGGTGTACAGCCATGAATGAGACCGCACGGGTGCAAAAGGATTTTACCAACGCGCCGCTGTGCCTGTCCGGCAAGGGCGTCACGAAGATCTTCGGCTTCGGCGACAAGAAGACCGTGGCCGTGGACCATGTGGACTTTGCATTCCACGAGGGCGAGTTCGTGTCCATCGTGGGCGAGTCCGGCTCCGGCAAGACCACCTTGTCCAAGATGCTGCTGGGCCTTTCCAACGCCACGGAGGGGGAGATCTACTTCCAGGGCAAGCTGCGGGACATATCCAGCGGCCATAAGAAGAAGGAGTACTGGAAAGGAATCCAGGCCATATTCCAGGACCCGTTTTCCTCCTTCAACACCTTCCAGAAGATCGACACGGTGCTGCTGGACTGCATCAACATGCGGGGCGGCAAGGGCCTGAGCAAGCAGGAGAAATTCGACCTGATGAGCGAGGCATGCCACTTCGTGAACCTAGAGTTCAAGGAGCTGACCAACAAGTACCCCTTTGAGCTGTCCGGCGGCCAGATGCAGCGGCTCATGATCGCCCGCATCTTCCTCTTGAAGCCCAAGATCCTGCTGGCCGACGAGCCCACCTCCATGGTGGACGCCTGCTCCCGGGCCACGATCCTGGATATGCTGCTGAACCTGCGGGACGAGACCGGCATGACCGTCATCTTCATCACCCACGACATCGGCCTGGCCTACTATATCTCCGACAGCGTGTATATCATGGAGCACGGCAGGTTCGTGGAGTACGGCAAGGCGGACGAGGTCATTTTGCATCCCCAGGCCGCGTATACCAAGCGGCTCATCAGCGACGTGCCCAAGATCCACGAGGAGTGGGACCTGTCCACCGTGGATCTGAAAGCGGACGCGTAAGGACAAGGAGTCAAACACATGGATATCAAAGCGTTGATCGCACAGATGACGCTGGAGGAAAAGGCCGGACTTTGCTCCGGCCTGGACTTCTGGCACACCAAACCCGTGGAGCGGCTGGGAGTGCCCGCCGTGATGGTGTCCGACGGCCCTCACGGCCTGCGCAAGCAGGACGACCAGGCGGACCATCTTGGCTTGAACGAGAGCATCCAGGCCGTTTGCATGCCCGCCGCCTGCGCCACCGCCGCGTCCTTTGACCGGGACCTGATCGGGAAGATGGGCCGGTCCATCGGCGCCAGCTGCCAGCATGAAAAGCTCAGCGTGGTGCTGGGCCCGGCGGTGAACATCAAGCGCTCCCCCCTGTGCGGGCGGAATTTCGAGTACCTGTCCGAGGACCCCTACCTGGCGGGGGAGATGGCGGCGGCCTACATCAACGGCGTCCAGAGCCAGAACGTGGGCACCTCCATCAAGCACTTCGCCGCCAACAACCAGGAGCACCGGCGCATGAGCTCCAGCTCCGACGCGGACGAGAGGACGCTGCGGGAGATCTATTTCCCCGCCTTTGAGACCGCCGTGAAGAAGGCCCAGCCCTGGACCTTCATGTGCTCCTACAACAAG
>CANRBG010000021.1 GCA_947628805.1 uncultured Oscillospiraceae bacterium
CCCCCACACACATTCTCATACTCTCTTCCCCCATTATACCAAAAACTCCCCTGTTTGGGGAGTTCTTTGACAGACTGAGCATCCCCGTCCTGCCGGACGGGGATGCTTACGTTTGCGCTGTCTTACGTGATGGGCACCAGCATGCCCTGGAGCAGGCACCGGGGATCGGTGTAGCTGCCGGAATAGTCGCAGGTGGACAGGGTGATGAGCTGGTAGCCCGTGGTGACGGACGCCTGGGTGTAGAACGCGGAGCGGGAGGTTATCTCATTGAGATACTGCTGATACTCCCCGTCCCCGGTGAAAAAGCCCGGATAGTTGTTCAGCGTGGACTCCACGATATGGGCCGCGATCAGATCTATCCGATAGTTCTGGGTGGGCGTCATGAAATACATATACGGGTGCTGGGTATAGAAATTGGGGTCCAGATACTTCTCCACCGTGGCGAACATGGAGCCGTCCTTCATGTTATGGCCGTAGATGATGAAGTTGCTGTGGATGACGCCGATAGCGGCGTTGTAGTCCGCGAACAGGGCGCCGGCGGTGTTGGGCTGCTTGTCGAAGCCCCGGTGCAGGTAGAAGTCGTTATCCGAGGTCTGGACCACCGGATAGTTGATGCTGGTGTCGGCGCAGAAGATCCAGCCGATCACGTCCGGATTCGCGGTCTTCAGATAGTCCCAATCCACGGCAAAGGGGGCCTCGGAGGCCGGCTGCTGGTTCGCGGGATCCGGCGTGGCGCCAGGCTCCGTGGTGGCGTTGGGCTCCGCCAGACCGGATGTGGCCGCGTCCGCCAGCGCGTTGTAGGCGGACCGGTCCCGGTGGTAGTTCAGCAGCATGGACCCCAGCTTGCCGCCGGCGAACAGCACGCCGCCGATCAGCACCACAACCAGAATGATCAGCGGTATGTTCTGCTTCTGGATGCCCCGGCGGCGCGGCCGGTAATCCTCCGGCTCCACCGCCACCTGCCGGTATCCCTGCTGCTGCCGGTAGCCTGCCGGTTGACTTTGCCGGGGCGGATAATACCCGTCCTGATCCGGATACTGCCTCGCTGGCTGCCGCTGCTGGGGCGGATACGGCTGCTGGCCGCTTCGCTGTTGGGCGGGTCTTTGCTGGGGCGCACGCTGCTGGGACGGATACTGCCGCTGCCGCTGAGGGGGATACGGCTGCTGACCGCTCCGCTGCTGAGGGACCCGCTGCTGGGGCACCCGCTGCTGGGGCGCCCGCTGCTGGGGCGGATATTGCCTCTGCTGAGCGGGTCTCTGCTGTTGGGCAGGCCGCTGCTGGGGCGCGGACGGCTGCGCGCTCCGCCGCTGGGCAGAGCGCGGCGTGGAACGGGATGGCTCCAGAGGGACGTCATCCAGAGGCATCTCCTCCAGCCAGTCCAGTTCATCCCAATCCCAGTCGCCGGGACCGTTGTTATTCGCCATAGCTCACACCTCTTTTTCCGTGCGCCCACGCGCCGGGACAGCCGTTCTTATCTCGTCCGGCAGTATAACACGTTTGTAACTATTTTGCAATCTTTTCGCTCTCAAACGGAACGCCCCCGTCCACGGACGGAGGCGTTTGCGCCGCGGCGGTCTCAGTCCTTCTTATAGGCGCCCCACAGGTATAGCACCGGCAGGCAGATCTTCACCAGCACGGACAGGATGATCATGCCGATCTGGTCCATCATGCTATGGTCACCAAAGACCCGGCAAAGGCCGCCGCCACCAGCGTGAGCACGATGGACAGGACGCTGAGCACGATATGGATGATACTGGTCACTTTCAAAAGTGTATTCGGTTTGGTCATGACAGTCCGCCACTAATTTTCTCTAGTGTTTCTCATTCCGACGTTTTTAGTTTACCATAATCCGACGAAAAAGGCAACACTTTCCGCATAACAGACGCAGCGGTCCCCCGGAATGGGGGGCCGCTACGCAATATTTTCATCCGTCAATCCGGTACGGTCAGCTCGTGGCCCTGAAAGGCGACGGCGGTCACCTCGTCCAGGTCGATGGGGGCGGCGAACTCGACGGACATGACGCACACGCCCCCGTCCTCCTCCGGCCAGTGATTGCTGCAGCCGGCCAGCTCCGCCGTACCGCCGGCGAACGTGATCTCCAGTCCCCAGGGGTCCAGGGTGGGCTGCTTGTCAGGGGGGTATTCATAGGTGCATACCGCGCCCATGGGGGACAGCTTCAGGGATGTGACCGTCACGTCCACCTCCTCCGTCTCCACTGTGAGACCATTATGGGCGTCCATCATCATGCCCGGCCTCAGCTCCGCCTGATCCATTGGCACGCCCTTGTAGTAATAGGTGTCGATCCTGCCCGTGGCGGTAAAGGGCTCCGTGACCAATTCGATCTCCCGCTTCTCCGGCGGGGTCACGGTGAATTGAAACGCCCAGGGACCCTCCGACAGGAGCACGCTCTCTGTCCGCTCGTCCACAAGCTCATTCAGCGTCAGCGTCAGGGGGCAGGACCAGTCCACCGCCTGGCCGCTCATCTCCAAGGGGATGCTCTTTTCCAGCATGAAGCCGTACGCGCCCTCCGCCGTGTCCTCCAGGGGCACGCAGCTCCCGCCGCCGGAAAACAGGTCTCCCGGCGCGTTGGGGTCCGTGCTGACCAGGGTCCCGTTCGGGAAGGGATTTACGGGCCCGGTCCCCTCCGGGGCCCGGACGTCCAGCTTCATATAGCAGTATTGCCCGTCGGTCATGGCCGACTCCAGCGTCACGGTCCAGCCGTCGGCGGTGACGGACTGGCCCACCCCCGCGACGGCCTCGTCCACATAGGCCTTCTGTCCCTCGGTCAACTCGCTGCGGGTCTGGTCCGCGAACCAGTTTTTAAACCAGTCCCCCGCGTCCAGCGCGGCGTAAGCCGTGGCGCCCAGGGCCAGCAGCAGCGCCGCCGCCAGGGCCAGGGTGGCGATCCGTTTGGTCGTTTTCGTGGTCTTCATATCCTGCTCCTTTCTCACGGACGCTTTCACCTGCCGGAGAAGGGCGTCGCCGGGAGCCTCCGCGCCCCCCAGGGCCCGGCGGAGCAGCTCGTCGATCCTATCCTCGTTATTCATCCTCCGCCAATCCTTTCTCCACCATTTTCCGCGCCGTATACAGACGGCGTTTCACCGTCCCCTCCGGCAGGGAGAGCGCCAAAGCGATGTCGTTTACTTTCATCTCCGCGCAATAGTACAGCGTCAGCGGCAGCCGGTACTTCTCCGGCAGGGCGGTCACCAGGGCCCGGACCCGCGCCGTCTCCTCCCGGGCCAGGACCGTTTCCTCCGGGTCCTCGCCGCCGGGAAGCGGGGTCTCCGGCAGGGGGACTGTGGGGGCGACCCGCTGCCGGCGGGCCATTTTCCGTTTCCGGCTCCGCCACAGACCAAGGGCCGTGGAATAGAGCCGGCGCAGCGGATCGTCCGCCAGCTTTTCGGGCCGTTCCGACGCCTTTAAAAAGGTGTCCTGGAAAAGATCCTCCGCATCCTCCCGGGAGAAGGCCAGGCTCCGGCAGAGGCGGTATACTGCCAGACCGTGCCGGTCCACCACGGCGTCCATATCGACTTTCGCGCGCAAGCCGCTCATGGGCCGCCTCCTTCCGCTTGTCCGTACGCCTTATATATCGCCGCGAAATGCCCGGCGGTTCGTTCAGTTGACGAAAAAAACTTCCTGTGTTATAATGCTACATTGATTTTTACCGAGAAAGCAAGAGGTGGTTTTTCCCTATGGATGATGGCAGTTGGCTGTCTATCCTGTTTCTCATCGCGCTGGTGGGCATGGCCGTGTACTTCGCCTTGGCGGAGACGGCGTTTGCCTCCGTATCCCGCAGCCGCATCCGGGTCCGTCAGGAGAAGGGCGACCACAGGGCAAAAAAAGCCATGTGGGTGCTGGATAACTTCGACCGGGCCATCACGACGATCCTGATCGGCACCAACATCGCCCATCTGTCCGCCGCGGCGGTGGTCACCGTTCTGGTGACCCACAAATGGGGCATGGGGGCCGTGGCGTGGGGCACCGTATTCACCACGCTGATCCTGTTCTTTATCGGGGAGATGCTCCCCAAGACCATAGCCAAAAGATACAGCGAGCGGTTCTGCCTGGGCACCGCCGGTTCGCTGTGCTTTTTTATGCGCTTTTTCGCCCCCGTGGCGGCCATGCTGACCGCCATCGGCCAGGCCGCCGCCAGGCACTCAAAGGGGGAGGGCGAGGTGTCCGTCACCGAGGACGAGCTCTACGACCTGGTGGAGGACATGACCGACGCGGGCAGCCTGGATGAGGACCAGGGGGATCTGGTCCAGGCCGCGCTGGAATTCTCCGACATCACGGTGGAGCACGTGCTCACCTCCCGGGTGGACATGGCCGCCATCGACCTGGCCTGGGCCCCGGACCGGGTGCTGGACTTCATCCGCTCCCAGCGGCATACCCGGCTGCCGGTCTATGAGGACAACATCGACAACATCATCGGCGTTTTGCAGATCCGCAAGTACATCAAGGCCTGGCTGGCCCAGGGGGACAGCCTGGACCTGCGGACCCTGCTGGACCCGGCCTATTTCGTACCGGCCACCGCCAATGTGGACGACCTGCTGCCGGAGCTGAGCCGCAACCGGCTCAATATGGCCATCGTCACCGACGCCTGGGGCGGGACCCTGGGGGTGGTGACCGTGGAGGACATCCTGGAGGAGTTGGTAGGCGAGATCTGGGACGAGGAGGACGAGGTGGAGGAATACGTCCAGCCCATCGGCGGCGGCCGGTACGAGGTCGACGCCCGGCTGGACGTGAACGACCTCTTTGACGCCCTGGACTACGAGGACCCGGAGGACAACGAGGAGCTGATCCACAAGCCCCTGGCCGAGTGGACATTGGAGCACTTCGACCTGATGCCCCAGCAGCGGGACAAGTTCACATACCACGACCTGGAATTCACCGTGTCCGACGTGCACCAGCACCGGATCCGCAAGCTGACCGTCCGCCGGCTGCCCCAACCGGCCCAGGAAGGGGGCGAGGAGAAGTGATCGCCTATATTCTGGTCCTTTTGGTATGCCTGGCCCTGTCGGCTTTCTTCTCCGCGTCGGAGATGGCTCTTTCCGCCGCCAACCGGCTCCGGCTGGAGGGCGCGGCGGAGGACGGAAACCGCTCCGCCAAGACGGCCCTTTCCCTGCTGGACGACTTTGACAAGGCCCTGGGTGCCATCCTGATCGGCAACAACCTGGTGAACGTGGCGGCCAGCTCCGTCAGCTCCGTCATCGCCATCACCGTGGCGGTGCGCATGGGGGTGGCGGACGGGCTTTGCTCCACCGCCGCCACGGTGATCGTCACCCTGCTGGTGATCGTCTTCGGCGAGACCATGCCGAAGATCCTGGCCAAGAAGAACGCCAACCGCCTGACCCTGGCGGTAGCGGGCCCTATCCGGGCGCTGGCGGTCATCCTCACGCCCCTGGTCTGGTGCGCGGTGGCTCTGACCCGGCTCATCGCGAAGCCGTTGAAAGGCGAGACGCCCGAGGACGCCCAGGAGGCGGCGGTGGAGGAGCTGCAATCCATCATCGAGACCGCCCAGGACGAGGACGTGCTGGACGACGACCAGAGCGAGCTCTTGCAGGCGGCCCTGGATTTCGGGGACATCTCCGCCAGCCAGGCCATGACCGCCCGGGTGGACATGACCGCCCTGGACATCGACGACGGGCTGGACAGCATCCTGGAGCAGGTCAGCGACGTGCCCTACTCCCGGCTGCCGGTCTACGAGGGCGACACGGACAACATCATCGGCGTACTGCATCTGAACACCCTATACAGAGCGTTATTGGAGGGCGGCGACATCGACCTGCGGAGCCTTCTCACCGAGCCCTGCTGGATCTATAAGACCGTCAAGCTGCCGGCGGTGCTGGAAAAGCTCCGCCAGCGGCAGACCCATATGGCCATCGTCACCGACGAGTACGGCGGCACCGCCGGGGTCATCACCATGGAGGACGTGCTGGAATACCTGGTGGGTGACATCTGGGACGAGACGGACCAGGTGGAGGAGGACATCGTCAAGACCTCCGAGGACAGCTGGGAGCTGGACGGGGACCTGCCCATCGGGGACTTTCTGGAGCTGGTGGACCTGAACGGGGACAGCTTCGACTTCGAGAGCGAGACCGTGGGCGGCTGGGTCATGGAGCTGCGGGAGGGAGACGCCCCCGCTGGCTGCACCGTGACGTACGAGGACCTGGAGCTGACCGTGCTGGAGGCCGACGACAAGCGGGTGGAGCGGGTCCGGGTCACCCGGAGCAAACCACCGGAGAAGAAACAATAAACCGCGTGCGCGGGGCAAACGCCCCGCGCACGTTTTGCTTATTCCGCGTCGTCGCCGCTGGTGTCGATGTATTTTTCCTCCGCCTCGTCCAAGGCCTTTTGCAGGACCCGGGCCGCTTCTTCCGGCTGACCCGGCAGAACGTCCAGGGCCCGGCTGGCCCCGTCGCACAGGATGTAATACATCTTTTGATAGTCCGGCATAGAGTATCCTCCCCCTTTATATATGCAAGAAATTACAGTAGACATCTTACATCTTATATTGTTAGTCTACCAAAGTTACACTACCTTTGTCAATACTGTAAAGGGCGGTGGAACGATGGAGCAGTTCGGACGGATCAATGTGCGGCTCAACGCGCTCTTGGCACAGAGCGGGCTCAGCAAGAACAAGCTCTGCCAGCGGGCGGAAATGCAGCGGACCCAGCTCAACCATTACTGCAACAACACCGTCACGCGCCTGGACACAGACGTTCTGGCACGGCTTTGCACGGTGCTCCATTGCAGCATCGGTGAGCTTTTGGAGTTTGTCCCGCCGGAAAACGGCGAGGAAGCGTCTGCAAAGAGGTGATAGTATGGCCGGCTTTGAAATACCGAAGATGCCCGCCACGACCAATAAGACGATCCGCTTTCCCAACGACTTGATAGACGAGATAGAGCAGGCCATCGCCGGCCAGGACTGTACCTTTTCCGCCTTCGTCATCGCCGCGGCCCGCAACGCGCTTCGGGAGCTGCGGGAAAACGATGCGGAAAGTCAGAAATAGCGCGACGAAAGGAAAGAGCCCGGAACGGGAGGTTCCGGGCTCTTGTTTTTACGGAATGATCACACCGCGCGCTGGACCTTGCCGCTGCGCAGGCAGCGGGTGCACACGTACACATGCTGAGGGGTCCCGTTCACGACCGCCTTGACGCGCTTTACGTTGGGCTTCCACATGCGATTGGAACGACGGTGGGAGTGGCTGACCTTGATGCCGAAAGTCACGCCTTTTCCGCAAACCTCACATTTTGCCATCGTAATCAGCTCCTTCCTGCTGTCCGGCGGACAGCCTCAATATAATACCAGACCATCCGGCAAAATGCAAGCATTTTTTTCGTCTTCCGGAAAAACTTTAAAATAATCGGCGTTAGTGATTGCGCTGAGGCATAGTTTTGTATTAGAATAAAAGAAATAACTACCAAAGAAATGGGGTAACCCGTCATGATGAAATATGACGTAAAGTTATCACTGATCGCCCAGGAGCGGGATCTGCACCTGCGGGTGGTGTACGCCTCGCCGGACTACGAGGACGTGCGCATCCACTCGGTGGACCTGAACCGGCCCGGTATCCAGCTGATGGGATATCTGAAGCACTTCGATGCCTCCCGGCTTCAGGTCATCGGCATGAGCGAGACCACCATGATGGAGGAGCTGGACCGGAGCCGCCGTCTGGCGGGTTTTGAAGCGGTCATGCGCCAGCATGTGCCCGGCGTGATCGTGGCCCACGACGAGCCGGTGCTGCCGGAGTGCCTGGAGATGGCCCAGAAGTATGGGGTCAGCCTGCTGGCCACCGACATGGACACCTCCGAATTCTACGCCCGGCTCATCAACTCCCTGCGCTACCACCTGGCCCCCCGGGAGACCATCCACGGAGTGCTGATGGAGGTCCACGGCGAGGGCATGCTGATCATCGGCGACAGCGGCGTGGGCAAGAGCGAGACGGCTCTGGGTCTTTTGAAGCAGGGCCACCGGCTCATCGCTGACGACGCGGTGGAGCTGCTGCGCACCTCCAGCTACACTCTGGAGGGACGGTCCCCGGCCCTGATCCGCCACTTCATGGAGCTTCGTGGCATCGGCGTGATCAACGTGCCCAGCGTGTTCGGTATCGGCGCGGTGAAGCTGTCCTGCCCCATCGACATGGTGGTGGAGATGGAGCTTTGGGACAACACCAAGCACTACGACCGGCTGGGGCTGGACACCCGGACCACGGAGTATCTGGGCGTATCGCTGCCGCTGGTGACCATCCCGGTCCGGCCAGGCCGGAACCTGGCCGTCATTTTGGAGCTGGCGGCCCTGACCAACCGACAGAAGAAGACCGGCTACAACGCCGCCGAGGACCTGGCCCGCCGGGTGGACGAGAGCGTGGACAGCGGAACGATATACTGAGTCATGAAAATGCAAGCATTTTCATGAGAAGGCTTCGGCCTGCTGCAGCGCACTCGCTGCGCTCGCACGTTTGCAGGCCGCAAAGTATTTTTTCCGAGGCGCATGTCCCCGGAAAAAATGATCCGAATTTATTCGCGCTTCCGAGCGCGAACTCTGCGAGGCTTTTATGGATTTTTCTCTGCTTGTAAAAGAGATACGCACCAAACTTCCGGAGCTGGACCTGCGGGAGCAGGAGCCCATGGCGGACCACTGCTCGTTCAAGGTGGGCGGTCCGGCGGCGGTCCTGGCCCAGCCGGCCTCCGGGGCGGAGCTGGAGGCCCTTTGCGGCCTGCTGCGGCAGGCGGGCGTGAAGCCCCTGGTCATCGGCAACGGCACCAACATCCTGCCTCCGGACCAGGGACTGGACCGGTTCGTCATCGCCACCTGCCCCGGTGTGGGCAAGGCGGCGGCGGATGGAACCACCGTCACGGCGGACTGCGGCGCCACCCTGGCGGCGGCGGCCATGGCCGCGGCGGAGGCGGGCCTGACGGGCATGGAATTCGCCCACGGTATCCCCGGCAGCGTAGGGGGCGGCGTCATGATGAACGCCGGGGCCTACGGCGGGGAGCTGAAGGACGTCGTCACCCGGACGGTCTATCTGGACGAGGACCTGGTCCGGCGGACCATCACCGGGCCGGAGCATGATTTTTCCTACCGGCACAGCGTCTTTGACCGCCGGGAGGTGGTCCTGCTGCGGACCACGTTTGCCCTGGCCCCCGGCGATAAGGAGGCCATCCAGGCCCGGATGCGGGAGCTGGCGGCCAAACGGCGTGCCAGCCAACCCTTGGAGATGCCCTCCGCCGGCAGCACCTTCAAGCGGCCCGTGGGCGGCTACGCCTCCGCCCTGATCGACCGGGCCGGTCTGCGGGGCTTTTCCATCGGCGGGGCCCAGGTGTCGGAAAAACACGCGGGCTTTGTGGTGAACACGGGCTCCGCCACCTGCGCCGATATCCTGCGGCTCATGGAGCACATTCAAAAGACCGTTCTGGCCCGCTCCGGCATCCAGTTGGAGCCGGAGGTGCTGATCCTGGGGAGGTAGGGATGGAATTTCTCATCATTACCGGCCTGTCCGGCGCGGGCAAGACCCGGGCCGCGGACATCTGCGAGGACCTGGGCTATTACTGCGTGGACAATCTGCCGGCGGCACTGCTGGGCCGGTTTGCCGCGCTGTGCCTGGCCACCCGGGGCCGGTATGAGCGGGTAGCACTGGTGATGGACGTGCGCAGTGTGAACAGCTTTGAGGAGCTGGACGCCGCCCTGGCGGAGCTGGCGAGCCTGGACTGCCAGGTGCGCATCCTCTATCTGGAGGCGGACGTGCCCACGCTGCTGCGCCGGTATAAGGAGTCCCGCCGGCCCCATCCCCTGGGCAAGCGGGGCGAGCCCATCCGCCAGGCCGTGGAGCGGGAAGCGGCGTTTCTCGCGCCGCTGCGGGACCGGGCGGACTTCATCATCCGGACCGACGCCGCGCCTCTCAACCAGCTCCGGGCCAAGATCTGCGAGTGCATACAGCCGGAAAAGCAGGGCTTTACCGTCAACATCCTCTCCTTCGGCTACAAAAGGGGCCTGCCCCCCGAGGCGGACCTGGTGTTCGACGTGCGGTGCCTGCCCAACCCTTTCTACGAGCCGGATCTGCAGGACCTGACCGGTCTGGACGCGCCGGTGGCGGATTACGTGTTCCGCAACGGCAACGCCCAGGCGCTGCTGACCAAGCTGACGGAGCTTCTGGCGCTCACGCTGCCCCTGTATGAGTCGGACCGGCGGGAGCTGACCGTGGCGGTGGGCTGCACCGGCGGCCATCACCGGAGCGTGGCCATGGCCCAGGCCCTGGCACAGGCCCTGGAGGAGCGGTGCTACGCCGTGAACGTGACCCACCGGGACATGGAGAGCTGAGGCTATGAGCTTTTCATCCGATGTAAAGGCTGAGCTGTGCCGGGATCAGATCGGCAAAAAGTGCTGCGCTCTGGCGGAGGCCTACGGCGTGCTGCTGTACGCCAACAGCTTTTCCCTGAACCAGATCCGCGTCATGACCGAGAGCGACGCATTTGCCGCCCGGCTGCCCCGGCTGTTCCGCCGGGCCTTTGGGCTGGATTTTGACATTCTCCCCGCTCCGGATAAGCGGGACAAGCGGTCCTTTCTCATCACGGACCCGGCCAAGCTGCGGGCCGTTTTTTCCGCCTTCGGCTACGACCCGGACCGGGCGGTGGCCCACCACATCAACCTGGCGGTGGTGGAGTCGGACTGTGACCGGATCGCCTTTCTGCGGGGGGCGTTTCTGGCCGGTGGCAGCGTGACGGACCCGGCCAAGGGCTACCACCTGGAGCTGGCCACCGGCCACGAGAGCGTGTGCCGGGAGGTGCGGGCGCTGCTGCTGGACATGGGCTTCGAGCCCAAGGACGCGGTCCGGGGCAGGAGCTGGATCACCTATTTTAAAAAGAGCGGGGCCATCGAGGACTTTCTCACCGCCCTGGGGGCCTCCGTATCCGCTATGGGGGTCATGCAGGCCAAGGTGGAAAAGCACATGGCCAACGCCATGAACCGGCTGACCAACTGCGACATGGCAAACGCCGACAAGATCACCGACGCGGCGGCGGAGCAGCTGGCCGCCATCCGGGCCATCGAGGCCGGGCCGGGGCTGGACAGCCTGCCCCCCGCGCTGGAGGAAGCCGCGCTGCTGCGCATCGCCAACCCCTCCTGTTCCCTGGCGGACCTGGCACAGCTGGCCTGGCCCGCCGTGACCAAAAGCTGCATGAACCACCGGCTCCGGAAGCTGACGGAGATCGGCCGGGATCTGACGTAAGGAGCGAAAAATGAGCTTCGTCCATCTGCACGTACACAGTGAATACAGCCTTCTGGACGGCGCCTGCCGGATCGGCGCCCTGGCCCAGCGCGCCAAGGAGCTGGGCCAGACCGCCCTTGCCATCACGGACCACGGGGTCATGTACGGCGTGGTGGACTTTTACCGGGCCTGCAAGGACGCGGGCATCAAGCCCGTGATCGGCTGCGAGGTATACGTGGCCCCCCGGGGCCGGACCGACAAGGAATACGGTCTGGACAACAACTATTCCCACCTCATTCTTCTGTGTAAAAGCGAGATGGGCTATCACAACCTGTGCAAGCTGGTCAGCGAGGGCTTTGTCAACGGCTTTTTCTACCGGCCCCGGATCGACTGGCCCCTGCTGCACCAGCACGCGGAGGGCCTCATCTGCCTGTCGGCCTGCCTGGCGGGGGACATCCCACAGAAGATCGTGGGGGGCCAGTACGAGGCCGCCAAGGCCCGGGCGCTGGAGCTGCGGGAGCTCTTTGGGGAGGACGGGTTTTATCTGGAGCTGCAGGACCACGGCATCCCCGACGAGCGCCGGGCCGCCCAGGGACTGATCCGCATCCACAACGAGACCGGCATCCCCCTGGTCGTCACCAACGACGCCCACTATCTGCGCCAGGAGGACGCCCGGACCCAGGATATCCTCATGTGCATCCAGACCGGCAAAAAGCTGGCCGACCCGGACCGGATGAGATTCGAGACCCAGGAGCTGTATCTGAAAAGCGAGCAGCAGATGCGCGCGCTCTTCCCCGACTACCCGGAGGCATATGATAACACGGTGAAGATCGCGGATATGTGCGATTTCGACTTTCAGTTCGGCCACTACCACCTGCCGGAATTCCAGCTGCCCGCCGGGGAGACGGACAGCTTCGCGTTCCTGAAAAAGCTGTGCTGTGAGGGCCTTGCCCAGCGGCTGCCCGGCTACGGGAAAAACTACGCCGACCAGCTGGAATACGAACTGAGCGTCATCTCCCAGATGGGGTTCGTGGACTACTTCCTCATCGTGTGGGACTTCCGCAACTACGCCCGCACCCAGGGCATCCCCGTGGGGCCGGGCCGGGGCTCCGCCGCCGGGAGCCTGGTCAGCTACGCTTTGCGCATCACCGACGTGGACCCCATCAAATACAGCCTGTTCTTCGAGCGGTTTTTGAATCCCGAGCGGGTGACCATGCCGGATATCGACATGGACTTCGGCGACCGCCGCCGGGGCGAGGTCATCGACTATGTGACGGCCAAGTACGGCGCGGACAACGTTGCCCAGATCGTCACCTTCGGCACCATGGCCGCCCGGGCCGCCATCCGGGACGTGGGACGGGTGCTGGACGTGGGCTATCCGGAGACGGACGCGGTGGCCAAGCAGGTCCCCTGGGCGCTGCGGATGACCCTGGACGAGGCCCTGCGGCTGTCCAAGCCCCTGAAGGAGATGTACGACGGCGACGAGAAGGTAAAGACCCTCATCGACACCGCCCGCCAGTTGGAGGGCATGCCCCGCAACGCCTCCACCCATGCCTCCGGCGTGGTCATCACCGCCAGGCCCCTGACCGAGTACGTGCCCCTGTCCCGCAACGATGAGTCCATCGTCTGCCAGTTCGGCATGGTGACCCTGGAGCAGCTGGGCCTTTTGAAAATGGACTTTCTGGGCCTGCGGAACCTGACTGTCATGGACGACGCGGCCCAGCTCATCCGCCGGTACGAGCCGGATTTCCGGGTGGACGCCATCCCGGAGGACGATCCGGAGACCTACCGGATGCTGTCCGAGGGCCGCACCAGCGGCGTGTTCCAGCTGGAATCCGCCGGCATGACCGGGGTCTGCACGGGCCTGAAGCCCCGGTCCATCGAGGACATCACCGCCGTCATCGCCCTGTACCGGCCCGGCCCCATGGCCTCCATCCCCCGGTTTCTGGAGTGCGCCGCGGACCCCTCCCACATCACCTATAAACACGAGCTTCTGCGGCCCATCCTGGACGTGACATACGGCTGCATCGTCTATCAGGAGCAGGTGCTGGACATCTTCCGGAAGCTGGCCGGCTTCTCCCTGGGCCAGGCGGACATGATCCGCCGGGCCATGTCGAAGAAAAAGCACGACGTGATCGACGCCGAGCGGCGGGCCTTCGTCTTCGGTGACCCGGACCGGAATATCCCCGGCTGCGTGGCAAACGGCGTGAGCGAGGCCGTTGCCAACAGCATCTACGACGAGATCATCGACTTCGCCTCCTACGCCTTCAACAAGGCCCACGCGGTGGTGTACGCCATCGTGGCCTATCGGACCGCCTGGCTGAAATGTCACTGGCCCAAGGAGTATATGGCCGCGCTGCTGACAAGCGTGCTGGGCTCCCCCGCCAAGGTGGCGGAATACACCGCCGCCTGCCGGGCCATGGGCATCGACCTGCTGCCCCCGGATGTGAACGAGTCCGACGCGGACTTCACCGTGGTGGGCGGCAACATCCGCTACGGCCTGGCGGCCATCAAGAACGTGGGCCGGGGCTTCGTGGAGCAGCTCATGGCGGAGCGGCGGGCCGGCGGGCCGTACGCCGCCTTTGACGAGCTGTGCCGCCGGCTCTATGGCAAGGACCTGAACCGCAAGCAGGTGGAGGGTCTGATCCGGGCCGGGGCCTTCGACTCCATGGGCTATAAGCGCAAGGCCCTGCTGCAGGTTTTGGACAAGGTCCTGACCGGCATCAACAGCGCGGGCCGGAAAAATCTGGAGGGCCAGTTCGACCTGTTCTCCATGGGTGAGGACCAGCCCGCCTCCACCCTGGAGCTGCCGGATGTGGAGGAATTCTCCCTGGCGGAGATGATGGCAATGGAAAAGCAGGCCACGGGCCTTTACATCACCGGCCACCCCATGGACAGCTACCGCCAGGCGGCGGAGAAGCTGGGCGCGGCCCCCATGGGCGCCATCGTGGAGGATTTCGCTGACAGCGAGAATGGCCCCCAGCGGTTCCGGGACGGCCAGAACGTGATCCTGGCGGGGGTGGTGGGCGCGGTGCGGACCCGCACCACGAAAAACAACACCCTCATGAGCTATATCACATTGGAGGACAACACCGGCGCCATGGAGGTCCTGGCCTTCCAGCGGGCCCTGGACCAGGGCGGGGCCTATCTGCAGGAAAACGCCGCGGTCTGCTGCACCGGCCACATCTCTGTTCGGGACGAGAAGGAGCCCCAGCTCATGATGGACGCGGCCTATCCCCTGGAGGGCCTGACGGACCAGGCCATCGCCGCCATCAAAAACGCCGCCCGGGACGGAGGCTTCGCGGGCCGGCGGACGGCTCCGGTCAAGGTGGCCGGTCCCGCCGCACCGGCGGCCGGACGGACCCTCTATTTGAAGCTGCCCGGCCGGGACCATCCCGCTTTCCGGCATCTTGAACTGGTGCTGACCATGTTCCCGGGCACGGACCCCCTGGTGGTCTACTTTGAGGACACCAAAAAGCGCCTGGGCGCACGGTGTGTCATCCACCCGGCCCTGGTCCGGGAGATGCGGGAGACCCTGGGCGAGAAGAACGTAGTGGTCAAATAACAATACTGTCGAGGTATAAAGCGATACAGGACACGACGCGAAAAAAAGAACGGGCCGCTCTGGCGGGCCTGTCGGCGGCCAGCATGGACGCTGCCGAGCGCAGCGACGACGTGAGCATGGACGAGCTGTGGCGTCTGGCGGAGACCGCCGGGGCGGAGCCGGTGTGCACCGTGCTGCAGAGCCGGGACAAACCGGACCCCCACAGCTTTTTGGGCATGGGCAAGGTCCAGGAGCTGAAGCAGCTCATCGAAAACGAGGAATGCGACCTGGCTGTTTTCGACAACGACCTGACCCCCTCCCAGGCCCGGGTCCTGGAAGAAGCTCTGGGGGTCCGGGTACTGGACCGGACCGGGCTCATTTTGGACATCTTCGCCCAGCGGGCCCGCACCAAGGAGGGCAAGCTGCAGGTGGAGCTGGCCCAGTACCGGTACCTGCTGCCCCGGCTGACGGGCATGTGGACCCACCTGAAACGGCAGGTGGGCACCTCCGCCCCCATCGGCACCCGGGGCCCCGGCGAGACCCAGCTGGAAACCGACCGGCGCCACATCCGCCGGCGGATCCAGAAGCTGGCGGAGGAACTGGAACAGGTGCGCCGGGTCCGGGGCACCCAGCGCCGCCGCCGGGAACGCAACGCCCTGCCGGTGGTGGCCTTGGTGGGCTACACCAACGCGGGCAAATCCACCCTTTTGAACACCCTCACTGGCGACAGCATCCAGACCGGGGACCGGCTCTTCGACACCCTGGACACCACCACCCGGCGGCTGGACCTGGCCGAGGGGGGCCAGGCCCTCCTATCCGACACGGTGGGCTTTATCCGCAAGCTGCCCACGGAGCTGGTGGACGCTTTCAAGGCCACGCTGGAGGAACTGACATACGCGGACCTGCTGCTGCATGTGATCGACATCTCCAACCCGGACTGGGAGACCCAGGCCCGGGTGGTGGAGGAACTGATCGTCCGGCTGGGAGCGGGACAGACCCCCTGTCTGCGGGTATACAACAAGTGCGACGCCTACTTCGGCCGGCTGCCGGCCGGGGAAGACGAGATATGCGTCTGCGCCCGGACCGGCGAGGGCACCGGCGCGCTGCTGTACGCCATCGGCCGGAAGCTGGGCGGGGACCTGGCCCGGGTGAGCCTGCGCATCCCCTACGACAAGGCCGCGCTGGTGGAGCGGCTCCGCCGGGAGGCCAACGTGCTGGACGTACAGTACGCCGACGGTGGCGTCGATGTGCTGGCCGTGGTCCGGCCCGCTCTGCGGGAGGTCTTGCGTCCCTACGAGGTGCGGCGGGATGGGTGAGCGGAGAAAGCCCGCCGGCTATGGGACCGGCCAGTATGACGAGAAGCGCTCCCGGTTCATCGGGGAGGTGTTCCCCGTCACCGACGAGGCCCAGGCCAAAGAGCGCATCGCCCAGGTGAAGAAAAAATACCCCGACGCCCGGCACCACTGCTGGGCTTGGGTGCTACCGGACGGCGCGGTCCGCTGGTCCGACGACGGGGAGCCCGGGGGCACCGCCGGGGGCCCCATCGCCGCGGTCCTGCAGGGGGCGGACCTATACGGGGCCCTTTGCGTGGTGACCCGGTATTTTGGCGGAACGCTGCTGGGCAGCGGCGGGCTGGTGCGGGCCTATTCCAAGGCGGCGGCCCTGGCCCTGGCGGCGGCGGGGACCGAGCCGGACCCGGAAAAGACGGCGGTGGGGATTGCATGTCCCTGGGACAGTCTGGACAGGGTCCACCGGCTGATCCGGGAGATGGAGGGGGTCCTTTTGGATAGCGACTACGCCTCCGACCCGGAACGGGCCCGTCTTACCGTGGAACTGCTGGCGGACAGAGAGCCGGATTTCGTCAGGCGGCTCACGGACCTGACCGGCGGCAGGATACTTCTGGAGAAAATATAAAAATTTTTCGCCGGAAAAAAGGAAAAAAGCAAAACGCGGCGTATAAAGGTATTACGGAGCCTCCGTGATACCTTTTATTTTACGGAGCCTTTTCCGCCGTTTTTTCCGTTTTTGTCGCCTATTACATATACGAGGACGTAAGATCATGCCCAGTTACCGAGAGATACGCCAGGAGCAGGAAAAGTGCATCCTCAGTCCCTACGGGACGCTGTCCTCCGCCAGCCGGGGGCGGCCCGTTCCGGAGCAGGAGGACGCCGTGCGCACCTGCTTTCAGCGGGACGTGGACCGGGTGACCCACTCCAAGGCCTTTCGCCGGCTGCGCCACAAGACCCAGGTGTTTCTGCAGCCGGAGGGGGACCATTACCGGACCCGCCTGACCCACACCCTGGAGGTAGCCCGTATCGCCCGGACCATCGCCCGAGCCCTGGGTCTAAACGAGGACCTGACGGAGGCCATCGCCCTGGGCCATGACCTGGGCCACACCCCCTTTGGCCACGCGGGCGAGCGGGCCCTGCGGGACATCACCGGCAGTTTTTACCACTATGAGCAGAGCCTGCGGGTGGTGGACAAGCTGGAAAAGGAGGGCAAGGGCCTGAACCTGTGCCATGAGACACGCATAGGCATCCTGAACCACACCACCGGCAAGCCCGTGGACTCTCTGGAGGCGGACGTGGTGCGGCTGGCCGACCACATCGCCTATCTCAACCACGACCTGGATGACGCCCAGCGGGCCGGCATCGTAAGGTCGGAGGATGTGCCGGCCATTATCCGGGACCGGGTGGGCCAGCGCAACTCCCAGCGCATCAACGCCATGGTCACCGACGCCATCCAAAACAGCGGCGGCGGGCAAGTGACCCTCTCTCCCGCCATGGAGGAAGCCTATATCGCCTTCGAGCAGTTCATGCACGCCGCCGTGTATCACAACCCCACAGCCAAGGGAGAGGAATCCAAGGTCAAGAGCCTACTGGCGCCCATCATGGAGTACTACACCCGTCATGTGGAGAAGCTGCCCCCGGAATTTCTGGCCATCGCCCAGACGGAGGGCGCCATCACCGCCGCTATGGACTATGTATCCGGTATGACCGACAGCTTTGCTATCGACACCTTTGAGTCGCTCTTTATCCCCAAAAGCTGGAGCGTGAAATAGCCCGCTCACGGGGCATAACGCGAGGAAAGGAGAGGCGCATGCCGTTTTCAGAGGATTTCATCAACGAGCTCACGAGCCGTAACGACATCGTGGATGTGGTGGGCTCCTATGTGCCGCTGACAAAGCGCAGCGGCGTGAATCTGTTCGGCCTGTGCCCTTTCCACGGGGAAAAGACCCCCTCCTTCGCCGTCAATCCGGAGTGGCAGACCTACCACTGCTTCGGCTGCGGCAAGGGCGGCGGCGTCATTGGTTTCATCATGGAGATTGAAAATCTCTCCTACCCGGACGCGGTGAGGTTTTTGGCCAAACGGGCGGGAATGGAAGTCCCTGACGACGGATACGACCCCAACAGCAGCCGGCGCAGCCGCATGCTGGCCCTGAACCGGGAGGCGGCCCAGTTCTTCCATGCCCAGCTTCTGGCCGATACGGGCCGGGCCGGTCAGGCCTATGTGGAAAAGCGGGGCATCGTGCGCATGGTCAAGCCTTTTGGTCTGGGCTTCGCGCCGGACAGCTGGCAGAGCCTGACCGACGCTATGACCGCCAAAGGCTATACCCGTCAGGAGCTCATCGAATCGGGCCTGGCCCGAGTGAGCAAAAACGGCGGCCTTTACGACTATTTTCGCAACCGCCTCATGTTTCCCGTCATTGACGTGCGGGGCAGCGTCATAGGCTTTTCGGGGCGCATCCTCGACCAGGGGGAGCCCAAATACCTGAACAGTCCCGACACCCTGGTCTACAGCAAGAGCCGCAGTCTTTTCGCCCTGAATCTGGCTAAAAAGTCCAAAAGCGGATATATTCTTCTCGCAGAGGGAAATATAGACGTTGTGAGCCTGCATCAGGCCGGGTTCGACAGCGCGGTGGCCAGTCTGGGCACGTCCCTCACCGCCGAGCAGGCCCGACTCCTGGCCCGGTACACCGAGCAGGTGATCATCGCCTACGACGCGGACGCCGCCGGCCGCAAGGCCGCCCAGCGGGCCATCGGCATTTTGCAGCCCTTGGATCTGAGGATCAAAGTGCTGGAGATACCCGGGGCCAAGGACCCGGACGAATTCATCCAGGCCAAGGGTCCCCAGGCTTTCCGGGACCTGATCGAGCGCAGCGGGGGACAGGTGGAGTACCGGCTCGCCCAGCTGGCCGCGGACTACGACCTGGCCACCGACGAGGGGCGGGTGGGTTACCTGAAGGCCGCCGCCATGCTGATCGCCTCCCTGCCGGGGAGCGTGGAGCGGGAGATATACGGCATCCGGGCCGCGGAGAAGGCCGGCGTTTCCAAGGACGCCTTCCTGGCCGAGGTGGCCCGGGCCCGGCGGCAGAACGTCGCCGCAGCCAAGCGGCAGATGCATAAAGATGCCGCGCCCCTGCGGGCCGCCCAGCCTAAGGATCGGGCCCTGCGCTACGAAAATGTGCGCAGCGCGGTGGCGGAGGAGGGCGTGCTGAATCTGTTGTACCGGTTCCCGGAGCAGTTCGGCGACCTGCCTCTGACTGGGGCGGATTTCACCTCCCCCGCCCTGGGCCGGCTGTTCGACGCGGTGTATGAGCGGGCAAAGCAGGGCCGCAGCGTGACCCTGGACGTACTGGGCCAGAACTTTGCCCCGGAGGAGCTGACGCTGCTGGCGGACATCCTCCAGCGGGACGCTGTCGCCGCCCCCGCCGCCCGGCAGGCCATGGACGACTACATAAAGAAGATACGCACAGAAAAAGAGAGATCCACCCGTGGGGAGGACCTGCGGGGGTACGCAGAGAAGCTGAAACGAACGAAAGGGTATGGTTCATAAAGATGGCCGAAGAAAAAAAGCTGACCGAAGACGAGCAGACCGCCCCGGATAAGATGACCGTCAGTGCCGACGCCCAGGCGGCCCCTAAGCGTGCGCCGAAGAAAAAATCCTCGTCCAAAAAGAAAGCCCCCGCCCCCGCGGACCCGCCGGTCCCGGAGGAAACGCCCGCTTCGGAGGAAGCGCCCGCCGCCGATGGGCCGGAAGCCCCGGCGCCGGAAAAGTCCAACGAGGAAAAGATCGCCGAGCTCATCGAGAAAGGCAAAAAGGCCGGCAAGCTGACCAGCAAGGAGCTCTCCGACGTGCTGGACAGCATGAACCTGGGCCCGGAGGAACTGGACTCCATCTATGATCAGCTGGAGGACCTGGGCGTGGATACCACTGGCGACGAATTTCTGCCGCCCCTGGATGAGCTGCCCGACCTGGAAGAGCTGGAAGAGATCGCCGAGATGCCCGAAGAGGAGATCGTGGACACGGACGCGGTGGCGGAGACCTTCTCCACCGACGACCCGGTGCGCATGTATCTGAAGGAGATCGGCAAGGTGGCTCTGCTGACCCCGGAGGAGGAGGTGGCCCTGGCCGCCCGGATGGCCGAGGGGGACGAAGAAGCCAAGCGGCGCATGGCGGAGGCCAACCTGCGGCTGGTGGTATCCATCGCCAAGCGGTACGTGGGCCGGGGGATGCTGTTTCTGGACCTGATCCAGGAGGGCAACCTGGGCCTGATCAAGGCCGTGGAAAAATTCGACTACACCAAGGGCTATAAATTCTCCACCTACGCCACCTGGTGGATCCGCCAGGCCATCACCCGGGCCATCGCCGACCAGGCCCGGACCATCCGCATCCCCGTGCACATGGTGGAGACCATCAACAAGGTCATCCGGGTCTCCCGGCAGCTGCTGCAGGAGCTGGGCCACGACCCCTCCGCCGAGGAGATCGCCGAGGAGATGAACCTGCCCGTGGACAAGGTCCGGGAGATCCTCAAAATAGCCCAGGAGCCCGTCAGCCTGGAGACCCCCATCGGCGAGGAGGAGGACTCCCACCTGGGAGACTTCATCGAGGACGAGGGCGCCTCCGAGCCATCCGAGGCCGCCAGCTTCACCCTGCTGAAAGAGCAGCTGATGAACGTGCTGGACACTCTGACCCCCCGGGAGAAGAAGGTGCTGGAGCTGCGCTTCGGCATCCTGGACGGCCGCACCCGCACCCTGGAAGAGGTGGGCAAGGAATTCAACGTGACCCGGGAGCGTATCCGCCAGATCGAGGCCAAGGCCCTGCGGAAGCTCCGTCACCCGTCAAGGTCGAAAAAGCTCCGGGATTTCCTGAATTGAAACCATCTGTTTTTTACACCGCCGGGACGGCTGTCCCGGCGGTTTTTCAACGCCTCCACAAATGTGAATAAATTAGAAATAATAACGCGCCGGGCCTTGACATACACTAAAAGGTATGGTAAATTAGCACTCGAAAGAAAAGAGTGCTAGCAGCGCTTGTCTGGGATTGCCAGGAGGCGGCCATGGAGCTGAGCGACCGGAAAAAGAGAATACTGACCGCCGTGGTGGAGACCTACATCGCCACGGCGGAGCCGGTGGGCTCCAAGGGTCTGGCGGGACAGATCGGCTGTTCCTCCGCCACCATCCGCAACGAGATGAGCGAGTTGACCGCCATGGGGTATCTGGAGCAGCCCCACACCAGCGCGGGGCGCATCCCCTCTCCAGCGGGTTACCGGCTGTACGTGAACGAGCTGATGGAGCGGCAGAAGCTGTCCGAGGCGGAGACCGCCGCCATCAACGACAAGCTGACCAAAAAGCAGCGGCAGATCGACCAGCTCATGAACGAGGTGGGCCAGCTGACCAGCTCCATGACCCAGTACCCCGCCTACGCCATGGCCGTGAAGCCCCCCGCCGCCATCAAGCGGTTCGACTTCATCAGTGTGGACGCCAACACATTTATCGTGGTGGCCCTGCTGACGGACAACACGGTGAAAAACAAGCTGGTGCACCTGCCGTTTTCCGTGCACCAGGAGCAGATCACCACCCTCGGCAGTCTTTTCAACGCCAATTTCACCGGCGTGACGGACGACGAGATCACCGAGAGCCTGATCCGCTCCACGGAGCGGGCCGCGGGGGACACCTACGGTTTGGTGGCGGTGGTGGCCAGCTTCGCCATGGAGTGTCTGGCGGCGGCCAAGGCCGCGCCGATGCGGGTGGCGGGGGCCTCTCAGCTCTTGAGTCAGCCGGAGTTCCGGGACCCGGACAAGGCCCACGCGCTGATGAACTTTATCTCCGACGGCAGCCGCCTCATGAGCGATCTGCCGGCCGTGGCCCCGGAGTCCAACGGCCTGCGGGTCACCATCGGGCCGGAGAATCTGGCGGAGGAGCTGAAGGATTCCAGCGTGGTGATGGCCTCCTATGACGCCGGGGACGGCATGCGGGGCTACATCGGCGTGGTGGGACCCACCCGGATGGACTATTCCAGTGTGGCCGCCAAGCTGAGCTATATCGCCGCGGGGCTGAGCCGGCTGCTGGCCGGGTCCGACGCCCCGGCGGGCCTTGACAACAAACTGGTACTGAAGGAAAGTGAACGCCATGAGTAAGAAAGACGAAAAGAAGCCCACGTCCGAACAGCCCCAGCCGGAGCCGCCCGAGACCGAGGCGGCGGAAGCCCCTGCGGAGGCGGAGGCCGTCCCCCAGGCGGAGACCGCGCCGGAGAAAGAGGCAGCGCCCTCGGAGACCGACAAGCTGAAAGCGGACCTGGCAGAGGCCAACGACAAATACCTGCGGATGCTGGCGGAGTACGACAACTACCGCCGCCGCAGCCAGAAGGAACGGGAGAGCATCTACACCGATGTGCGGGCCGATACGGTGACCAAGTTCCTGCCGGTGTACGACAACCTGGCACGGGCCGTCCAGCACGAGACAGACGAGGAGACCCGCAAGGGCGTGGAGGCCATCTTCAACCAGCTCAAGGCCATTTTGGCGGGTCTGGGGGTCACGGAGATCGAGACCGTGGGCAAGCGGTTCGACGCCAATCTCCACGACGCGCTGCTGCACGTCGACGACGAAAAGTACGGCGAGGGCGAGATCGTCCTGGAGCTGGAAAAGGGCTTCAAGCTGGGCGACAAGGTGATCCGCTTCGCCAAGGTCCAGGTGGCAAACTGAAAAACGCATGTCCGTCCCATCGGGGACTTAATATTATATAAACTACGAATCATCATACAGGAGGAAGTTAAAAATGGGTAAGATCATCGGTATCGACTTAGGTACTACCAATAGCTGCGTGGCCGTCATGGAGGGCGGCGAGGCGGCCGTCATCACCAACGCAGAGGGCGCCCGGACCACCCCCAGCGTGGTGGCCTTCGCCAAGGACGGGGAGCGCATGGTGGGCCAGGTGGCCAAGCGCCAGGCCGTCACCAACCCGGACCGGACCATCAGCTCCATCAAGCGTGAGATGGGCTCCAACTACCGGGTCACCGTGGACGGCAAGAGCTACTCCCCCCAGGAGATCTCCGCCATGGTGCTGGGCAAGCTGAAAAAGGACGCGGAGGCCTATCTGGGCACCACCGTCACCGAGGCGGTCATCACTGTGCCCGCCTACTTCACCGACTCCCAGCGCCAGGCCACCAAGGACGCGGGCAAGATCGCGGGCCTGGACGTGAAGCGCATCATCAACGAGCCCACCGCCGCGGCTCTGGCCTACGGCCTGGACAAGGAGACCGATCAGAAGATCATGGTCTACGACCTGGGCGGCGGCACCTTCGACGTGTCCGTGCTGGAGATCGGCGACGGCGTCATCGAGGTGCTGGCCACCGCCGGCAACAACCGGCTTGGCGGCGACGACTTCGACGAGGCCATCACCAAGTGGCTGGTGGATGAGTTCCGCCGCAGCTCCGGCGTGGATCTGAGCGCGGACAAGGTGGCTATGCAGCGTCTGCGGGAGGCCGCCGAGAAGGCCAAGTGCGACCTGTCTGGCGTGACCACGGCCCAGATCAACCTACCCTATATCACCGCCGACGCCTCCGGCCCCAAGCATTTGGACATCACCCTGACCCGGGCCAAGTTCAACGAGCTGACCAGCCATCTGGTGGAAAAGACCGTGGGCCCCGTGCAGCAGGCCCTGTCCGACGCGGGCCTGTCCGCGGGACAGCTCTCCAAGGTCCTGCTGGTGGGCGGCTCCACCCGTATTCCCGCCGTGCAGGAAAAGGTCAAGGCCCTCACCGGCAAAGAGCCCTTCAAGGGCATCAACCCGGACGAGTGCGTGGCCGTGGGCGCCGCCATCCAGGGCGGCGTGCTGGGCGGCGA
>CANRBG010000022.1 GCA_947628805.1 uncultured Oscillospiraceae bacterium
CTGATGCACCAGTCGGCCCGCTCCCGGATCATGCTCTCCATCCGGTCCGCGCCCCACTCGGGGTTCCACTGGACCTTCCGGGCGGCCCGGACCGCGTCCTCCTTGAAGGCGTCCACGGAGCAGAACCACTGGTCCGTGGCCCGGAAGATGATGGGGTTCTTGCACCGCCAGCAGTGGGGATAGGAGTGGATGATGTTCTCGGAGGCCAGGATCGCGCCGCAGGCCGTCAAGTCCGCGAAGATGGGCTCGTGGGCCTTCAGGACGCTGAGACCTTCATACTTCCCGGCGGCGGCGGTGAAGCGGCCGGAATCGTCCACGTTGACCACCAGATCCTTGCCAGAGGGGATCTGGGGATACTTCTGGCAGACGAAAAAGTCGTCCGCGCCGTAGGCCGGAGCGGTGTGGACGCAGCCGGTGCCGGCGTCCAGGGTCACATGGTCGCCCAGGATCACCAGACTGGTCTGGTCGAAAAGCGGGTGCTGGGCAGTCATCAGTTCCAGCTCGGCGCCCTTGAAAGTGGCAAGCACCTCTTTGGCCTCCAGGCCGGCCTTTTGCAGGACCGCCGGGGCCAGCTCCTGAGCCATGATGTAGACCTCCCCGTTGGAGGCCCGGGTCATGGTGTAGTCATAGGCGGGGTTCAGGCAGATGGCCAGATTCCCCGGGATGGTCCAGGTGGTGGTGGTCCAGATCACGAAGTACACGTTGTCCAAGGGCTCGATGGCGCTGAGCTTGCCCAGGTCGTCCTTGACGCGGAACTTCACGAAGATGGTAGTGACAGGGTCCTCGGCATACTCGATCTCCGCCTCCGCCAGGGCGGTCTCGTCCTTGGGGCACCAGTACACGGGCTTTTTGCCCTTGTAGATGTAGCCCTTTTCATACATCCGGCCGAAGACCTTGACCTCCTGGGCCTCGAACCGGGGGTCCATGGTCTTATAGGGCCTGTCCCAGTCGCCCAGCACGCCCAGCCGCTTGAAGCCCTGCCGCTGCACGTCCAGATAGTGCTCGGCATACTGGTGACAGGCGGTGCGGAACTCGGACACGCTCATGGCCTTGCGGTTGAGCTTCTGCTCCTTGATGATGGCCGACTCGATGGGCATGCCGTGGTTGTCCCAGCCGGGGGTGTAGGGGACGCAGTAGCCGGACATGGACTTGTAGCGGTTGATGAAGTCCTTCAGGCACTTGTTGAGGGCCGTGCCCATGTGGAGGTTGCCGTTGGAAAAGGGCGGGCCGTCATGCAGAATGAACAGGGGCCGACCCTGGTTTTTCCTGAGAAGCTCGTGGTATAGGTCCATCTCCTCCCACGCCTTGAGCATGTCCGGCTCCCGTTTGGGCAGGCCGGCGCGCATGGGAAAATCGGTCTTCGGCAGATTGACGGTGGCGTTAAAATCGGTGGGCATGTGTGTTACTCTCCAAGGCTAGATATAGTTTGCAAGGGCGGAGCCTGAGAAACTCCGCCCTGAAGGGTCATGTAAGATCAGATATCGTCATCAAAGCTGAAATCGTCGAAGCTGCGGCGTTTGCGCTTGGCGGGCTTGCCGCCCCCGTTGCCGGTGGGGAACAGGCGGGTGGGCTCTTCCTCGCCCTCGTCCGGGGCCGCCTCGGCTTCCGGTTCGGGCTCCGGCTCGGCGACAGCGGCCGCCGCGGCGCGGGACCGACGGGACGGCGCGGGCGCGGGGGCCGCTTCCTCTTCCGGCTCATCTTCCGGCTCGGAGGCGCCGCCTACCAGATGCATCTGGCTCAGCTTGTCATAGAACTCGATCTGCTTCTGGCAGACAGTGCGCATATGGTCAAAGAAGCGGTCGGTGGCCTTTTTGGCCTCCTCCAGCTTGGCGTTCTCGTTGGCAATGCCATCGGCGGCCTCCTGGGTGAGACGCTCGGCCTTCTGCTTGGCGTCGGCGATCATGCTGTCGGACTTCTCCCGGGCCTCCGCTTCGATCTGAGAGCTGAGCTTCTGGGCGGACAGCAGAGCCAGACGCATGGAGTCCTCGGTCTGACGGTACTCGTCCATCTTCTGCACCAGCATCTTCATCTTGCTCTTGAGCGAGGCATTCTCCCTGCTCATGGCGGTGAAATCGGCGGCCAGCTCGTCAAGGAACTCGTCCACCTGTTCCATATTATAGCCCTTTCCGGCCCTTTCAAATGCTTTTTCCTGGATGTCCTGTGCTGTGATCATGCTCCGCTCACTATCCTTTCTCTTTTTTGCTTGCATACGGAGGCCGTCAGATGTAGACCCCGTTGTTTTCCAGCTCGTCGATCAGATCGCCCATGATGTCCACGTTGAAAGGGGTGATGATGTAGGTGTTGATGGCGACCTTCTTGATCTTGCCGTCGTTGGCGTAGGCCACGCCGGACAAAAAGTCCACCAGACGGCGGGCCACGTCCTTGTTGGTGGTCTCCAGATTCATGACCACGGTGCGCTTTTCCCGCAGATGGTCGGCGATCTCCGCCGCCTGCTCAAAACGCTCCGGCTTGCTGAGCACTACCTGCACGGCGGTGGTGGTGTGGATGTTCACCACCTTGTTGTCTTTCTTGGTGGCCCGCTCCTCAAAGACAGGCGCCTCCACTTCCTCATCGTCAAAGGGGTTGCGCCGCTCCGGGCGATCCATCTTGGGAACGATGATGGTGGGATCCTCGTCGTCCTCCGCCGGGGCCTCGCTGTCGCCAAAATACTCGTCGTCATCGTCATACGGCTTCGTCAGTTTTTTCAATTCGTCCAGAAAACCCATGGTGATGTGCCTCCTGCTTTTTACTTTCCAGCGGAATAGTCCCGCGGTCCAAACAGCAACGAACCGACGCGAACCATGTTCGCGCCTTGCAAAATCGCGTCAGCGTAATCGTCTGACATGCCCATGGACAAAAAGTCCATAGAGACATTATCGTATTTTTTTTGTCCATTGTCAACAAAAAGGTGATACATCGGCGCAAAATAAGCCCTGGAGTTTTCTGCCGGGGGTATGGCCATCAGGCCCCGTACCCGTATGCCGGGCAGATCCACCGCCCCGGCCAGCAGCTCGTCCAACGCCTCGGGCAGGCACCCGCTCTTGCCGCTCTCCCGGCCGATGTTGACCTCGATAAGCACGTCCTGGACCCTGTTCAGGCCCGCGGCACGCCGGGCGATGGCCTCCAGCAGGGCCGAACTGTCCACCGACTGGATCAGATCCACCTTGCCGGCCACGTATTTTACCTTGTTCTGCTGCAAATGGCCGATGATATGTACCTGCGCGCCCGCATAGGCCCCGGCGGCGGCCTTTTCCCGAAACTCCTGGACATAGTTCTCCCCGATGGCGGTCACGCCCGCCCGGACGGCCTCCGCCACCAGCTCGGCGGGCTTCGTCTTGGCCGCGCCTACCAGCGTCACCGGCCGGCCGCCGGCGGCCCGGTCGATATTCTCGCGTATGAGCTCCAGCCGCTGGGAAAGGGTCAGTTCCATGCTCTTACCTCCCTGAGAAACGGTCGAAATAAAAGGGGAGCGAAGGCCGGTCAGGCCGAGCCGCGCGTCAATCCAAAAGCCGCAGAACGTCAGGCTTTTGGATTATGCCGGCGGGATTCATTCCCGCCGAGCAGATCAAATCGCGTGAGCCTGCAAAAACTTGTTTTTTGCGGGCTCACGAAAATACACGGCCGTTATAGAGGCCGTGGGCCTGGATGATCACGTCGTTGCCCTCACGCAGCGCGTCGGTGCCCGTGGAGGACAAAAGGCAGTATTCCTCCCCGGCAAAGATCAGATCCACCAGCTTCCGCTCCGCCTGCATACCGGTCATGGTGAACACGCAAAGCCGGTCCTGGCTCTCGGCGTCCTCCGGGTCGTAATCATAGAAATTCCAGGTGTTCATGGGCTCCCGGCCGAAGATGGTCACCTTGCCCGAGCCCGCGGCGGTATCGATGGGCTCTTCCTCCTCGCTCCAGGGCCAGCAGAACACCACCAGCCGCCGGATCGGGCGGGTATCCTCCTCGCTGTCCGGCTCCACGCCGTCGGGCAGGTCCCCATACTTATCGGCGCCGCCTACCTCCGAGACGAAGGCCTCCCGGTCCACGCCGCCCATGGACAGCGTCACCGTATCGCCGGAGGTCAGCGCCCCGCCGTCGTCGCCGGACATATACCCAGCGTAGTAGCGGTAAAGCCCTTTCAGGGGCACCCGCAGGCCGGTGAATTCCCGGTATACCAGCTCCGCCGAGACCGCCCGCACCGTCAGCATATCCGCCTGGCCCGTCTCGATGCGGAAGATGACTACCTGCTCGTCGTGCTCGGCCCGGCCCACCCGGGCCACTGTGGCGTCCAGGCTGCCGCTGTAATACCGGCCGAAGGAGAGCTTGACGGCCTGTCCTTCCAGCAGGTGCTGGCCGTGCTCCCAGGGGATGATGGCGGCATAGTACCAGTCGTAGCTGGTGATGAGCTTGCCGATGGAGGCGCCGTCCACCCGCCGGTCCGCGGCGATCAGATCCCGCAGCTCCTGGGGCGTCAGATCCGCCGCGTAGTCCATATCCACGCCCTCGTAGCCGTCCACCAGGGTGGAGAAGGTGCCGCTCTCGCCAACGGTGATCTCGTCGGTGTCCCCCGCGCTGGTCTTGCGAAGCTCGTTGTACTCGTCGTCCAGCTGGGCCAGGTAGTCCTCCGTGTCGGTGTCGCCGGAGTCCGTGGGGAACAGGATGCCCGCCAGGGCCGCGCTGCGGCTGTCCAGCTCCGGCAGGCCCACCCCTCGGACGCAGGAGGACAAAGACAGGATGGCGCTGTAAATGGACTGCTCCCGATCCCCCGTCACCTTCACGCCGCCGGCGTCGTCCAGAGACGACTCCACGTCCGCGATCTCCTGGCTGAGCGCATGCAGCCGGGAGGCCCGCTCCAGGGCCTCCTCGGAGCTGTAGGATATGGCCACCGTCTCCCCGGCGGCCACCTTGGCCCCGTCGTCGGCGGTGACGTCTATGTACTGCTCGGCGCTGCGGATCACCAGCTCGTCCCGTATGACCAGGCCGGTCAGCGGCGCGGAGTCGCTCATGGTGGCCGTTACGGTCAGGGCGGTCTGGACGGTGTTCATGGCCCGGGTGGCGATATATACCGAAAGGTAGGCCGCCAGGGCGATGAATACCAGCAGAGACGTGATCTTGATGAGGGTGTCGGTTTTTTTCAAATCAGACTGGCTCCTCTGTCAGAGACAGGTTTCGCGCCGGGGCGATGGTGGAGATGGCGTGCTTGTAGATCATCTGCTGCTTGCCGTCGGAGTCCACGAACACCACGAAAGGGTCGAAGCCCCGCACCGTTCCCCGCAGCTGGAAGCCGTTGACGAGGAACACCGTCACCATGACCCGTTCCCGGCGCGCCTGGTTCAAAAACATGTCCTGAAGATTTTGTGTTTTCTGCATCTTTCCGTCCCTTCCGGGGCGAACAGCACAAAATTGGATAATAATTGTATCACAGTCTGCCGCCCCGTAAAATAGTGATTTTGTACAAATTCTATGTACGGGGCTATTTTACGGCATTTCTGTGGCGTTTGCTGTCGGATCAGGTCGGGTCCGGACCCGGAAAAACGGCTTTTTTGATGTCCCGGGCGGCGGCGCGGATATCCGCCGGCGCGGGCTCCCGCTCCCAGGTGAGCCAGTGTACGTCCGGCCGGCTCCGCAGCCAGGTCAGCTGCCGCTTGGCGTACCGGCGGGAGGCCCGGCATACCGCGTCGATGGCCTGGTCCAGGGTGCAGCGGCCCGCCAGATAGTCCGCCACCTCCTTGTAGCCGATGGCCTGCATGGCGGTGGTGTCGGGACCCACCCCCGCATCCAGCAGGGCTTGTACCTCCTGAACGAGCCCGGCGTCGAACATGGCCCGGGCCCGCCGGTCGATGCGCTCGTAGAGCATGGCCCGGTCTGTAAAGTCCAGAGCCACGGTGTAGGCGGCGTACCGGGGCTTTGCCAGCCGGGACTGCTCGTCGTGCCAGGAGATGGGCTTTCCCGTCAGGGCGTATACCTCCCAGGCCCGGACCAGCCGCTTCTTGTCCCGGGGGTGCAGCGCGGCGGCCCGGTCCGGGTCCACCGATGCCAGCTTTTCCCGGAAGGCCTCGCCGCCCAGGGCGTCGTACTCCGCCTCGATAGCCCGGCGGGTATCCGGGTCCGAGGAGGCGGCGGCGTAGTCCGTGCCCCGGACCAGGCCGTCGATGTAAAGGCCCGTGCCGCCCACCACCAGGGGAAAACGGCCCCGGGCGCGGATATCCTCCACGCAGGCGGCGGCCATCCGGGCGTATTTGGCCGTGGAGAAATTCTCCCGGGGGTCCGCTGCGTCCAGCATGTGGTGGGGCACCCCGTCCATCTCGGCGGCGGTGGGCTTGGCGGTGCCCACGTCCATGCCCCGGTAGATCTGCATGGAGTCGGCGGACACCACCTCGCCGTTCATCTCTTTTGCCAGCGCCACGCCCAGGGCGGTCTTGCCCGTGGCGGTGGGGCCGGTTATTACAAGTAGATTCGGTGTCATTTAATCCTACCAAATTGCCGGTCCAGTTCCTTTTTCGTCAGGGTCACGCATACGGGCCGGCCGTGGGGACAGTAGCGTATCTCTCCGGCGGCCACCTTTTCCGCCAGGGCCAGCAGCTCCGCCCGGTCCGTGTCCCAGCCGGCCTTGATGGCCGCCTTGCAGGCCACGGTCTGCAGTACGCTGTCCCGGGCCAGGTCCCCGGCCCCGGTCTTCAGCTTCTCGCATATCTCCTCCAGGGCCGCCACGGTCTGGCCCGGGTCCATGGCGTCCGGCACGGCCCGGACGATCACATCCTCGTCGCCGTAGCTTTCCAGCGCAAAGCCCAGCTCCTCCAGAAGCGGGCCGTTGGTGGTCAGCGTCTCCAGGGCCTCCGGCCCCGGACGCCAGGTCTGGGGGGTCAGCAGGGTCTGGCTCATGATCTGACGGTCCCGGGCTTTCAGTCGGTCGAAGATCATCCGCTCATGGGCGGCGTGCTTGTCTATGAGCAGGACGCGGTCGGCCTGCTCCGCCACGATGTAGGTGCGCAAAAGCTCTCCCACCAGCCGCAGCGGGGCCGGCTCTGATACCGACTCCGTCCGGGGCGCGGGCTTCTCCGCCCGGGGCTGGGCCGTGTTAGCCGGGGCGGGGTCCGCCGCCGGTCCGGGCTGTACAGGCTGGGGCCGGGGGCGGTATGCCTTGGACGGCGTAAAGGCCGGGCCGGACTGCCGGGGCCGTATCCCAGCGGGCCGGGGGACATGGACGGCTGGGACGGAGGCGGCGCCGTAGGCCGGGGCGGGGGTGCGCAGGTCCATGGCGGTCTGCTCCCCGGCGTCGCCCTTGTCACCGGCCAGCTTCCCGTATCCGGCGGGGGCCAGCTTCTTTTCCGTGGATCGGGAAAGGTCCATCTCCAAGGTGCCCCGCTCCCCCTGCAGGGCGGAGAGGGCGCTGTAGTACACCGCGTCGAACACCCGCTTTTCCGAGGAAAATTTCACCTCGTTTTTCGTGGGATGTACGTTCACATCCACCGCGCCGGGGCTCAATGTCACGTACAGCGCGCAGGCGGGGAACCGGCCCACCATCAGGGTGTTTTTATAGGCCTGCTCCAAAGCGGCCTGCAGGCTCTGGGAGCGGATGGTCCGGCCGTTGACGAAGAAAAACTGCATGGCCCGGCTGCCCCGTCCGGCGGCGGGGGAGCTGATGAAGCCGCTGACGGTCACGCCCTCGTTCTCCCCCTCCGCCGGCAGCATGGAAAGGGCGGCGGCCCGGCCCAAAATGGCGTACATGGCCGACTCCGCCCGGCCGTCGCCGGGGGTGAAAAATTCCTCTTTTCCGTCCTTCACGCACCGGACGGACACGTCCGGCCGGCCCAGGGCCACCCGGGCGGCCTGCTGCACGCACCAGGACCCCTCGGCCCGGTCCGACTTCATGAATTTCAGCCGGGCGGGGGTGTTGTAGAAGATATCCCGCACGGTGAACGTAGTCCCCTTGGGACAGCCGGCGGCGCGCATATCCTGTATCTCGCCGCCGGTCACGGACACGTACGTGCCCTCGCCGTCCCCGGCCCGGCGGGTGAGCAGCTCCACCCGGCTCACCGCCGCGATGGCGGCCAGGGCCTCGCCCCGGAAGCCCATGGTCTCGATGGCCTCCAGACCCCGCTCGTCGTGGAGCTTTGAGGTGGCGTGGCGCAAAAAGCAGTTGCCCGCGTCGTCCGCCGCCATGCCGCAGCCGTCGTCGGTGACCCGGATGAAGGTGGTCCCGCCGCCGGAAAGCTCCACGGTCACGTTCCGGGCCCCGGCGTCCAGGGCGTTTTCCAGAAGCTCCTTCACCACGCTGCCGGGCCGCTCCACCACCTCGCCGGCGGCGATCATGTCCGCCACGTGGGGGGAGAGTATGTTGATCACTGCCATCGCAAGTTCTCCTTTGTGCGCCGATACTTTCCTTGATTATAACACAGAAAAATGTTATTATAAAGTGCTATGTTATGGCCGTGGGCCGATAATAAGGAGAACGCTATGTATCAACGCCGCGAGATCACCACCCAGGAGCGCATCGCCCAGGAGCGATACTGCGAAAAGATCAGAGCCCGCATCGCCGGCCGGACCCATTACGGCCTGGTGGATACCTACGGCTGCCAGCAAAACGAGTCCGACAGCGAGATCTTGCGGGGCTGGCTGGTCCAATGCGGCTACGAGCTCACGGCGGACGAGGACAAGGCGGACATCGTGGTGGTGAACACCTGCGCCGTCCGGGAGCACGCGGAAAAGCGGGTCCTGGGCAACGTGGGGGCCCTGCGCCATAAAAAGGCGAAAAATCCGGAGCTTCTGGTGTGCGTGGGCGGGTGCATGACCCAGCAGCCCACCATGCGGGAGAGGATCAAAAATTCCTACCAGGTGGTGGACCTGGTCTTCGGCCCCCACGAGGTATGGCGGTTCCCGGAGCTGCTGGACGCGGTCATGGTCCGCCAGGGCCGCCGGGGCCAGAAGCGCCGGCTCATGGCGGCGGAGCCCTCCGAGGGCGTGGTGGCGGAGGGCCTGCCCCGCCGGCGGGACAACGGGGTGAAGGCGTGGCTTTCCATCATGAACGGCTGCGACAACTTCTGCTCCTACTGCGTGGTGCCCTATGTCCGGGGCCGGGAGCGGAGCCGCCGGCCGGGGGATATCCTGGCGGAGGCCCGGGATCTGGTGGAGCGGGGCTACAAGGACATCACCCTGCTGGGCCAGAACGTGAACAGCTACGGCAAGGGCCTGGACGAGGACGTGGACTTTCCCGGCCTGCTGGGGGCGCTGGACGCCATCCCGGGGGACTACGTCCTGCGGTTCATGACCAGCCACCCCAAGGACGCTACGGAGCGGCTTTTTGAGGTCATGGGCGGAAGCGAGCACTGCGCCCACCACATCCACCTGCCGCTGCAATCCGGCTCGGACCGGATCTTGAAGCAGATGAACCGGCATTACGACCGGGCGGCGTACCTGGAGAAGGTGGCGGCGGCCCGGAAGGCCATGCCGGACCTGGTGCTGACCACGGACATCATCGTGGGCTTTCCCGGGGAGACGGAGGAGGATTTCCGCCAGACCCTGTCCTTGGTGGAGGAGGTGGGCTTCGACGCCATGTTCACCTTTATCTTTTCCCCCCGGCCCGGGACCCCGGCAGCGGCCATGCCGGACCCGGTGAGCCGGGCGGAGAAGCAGGTCTGGTTCGACGAGCTGCTGGCGCTTTCCAACCGCATCTCCGGCGAAAAGCACGCCGCCTATGTGGGCGAGACGGTCCGGGTCCTGGTGGACGGCCAGACGGACCAGACGCCCTATAACCTATCCGCCCGGACCAAGGGGGGCCGGCTGGTGCACCTGGCCGGGGACCCGGCCCTGGTGGGCCGGTTCGTGGACGCGAGGATCACCGGCAGCAGCACCTGGGCCCTGGACGGGGAGATCGTATAAGGCGGCCCCGCTGGGCCAACACATAGAAAGAGAGAGCGTATCATGGCTGAACTGACCCCCATGAAGCGGCAGTACAACGAGATCAAACAGCAGTGCCCCGACTGCCTGCTGTTTTTCCGGCTGGGCGATTTTTACGAGATGTTCGACGAGGACGCCCGGGTCGCCTCCAAGGAGCTGGACCTGGCCCTGACCACCCGGGACCGGGGCAAGCCGGAGGAGGAGCAGACCCCCATGTGCGGCGTGCCCTTCCACTCCAGCGAGGCCTATATCGCCCGGCTTATCGCCAAGGGCTATAAGGTGGCTATCTGCGAGCAGCTGGAGGACCCGGCCGCCGCGGCGGGCCTGGTGGAACGGGGGGTCATACGGGTCATTACCCCCGGCACCGTGACGGAGAGCTCCATGTTGGAGGAGGGCAAGAGCAACTACCTGGGCGCCCTGTGGCTGGAGGGGGACGCGGGCGCGGCGGCCTTCTGCGACGTGTCCACGGGGGAGTTTTGCGTGCAGAGCTTTTCCGCCGAGGCGGCGGAGCACATACAAAACGAGCTGGGCCGGTTCGCCCCCCGGGAGGCGGTGCTGTCCGCCGGGGCGGCGGCCAGCGGCGCCATCGGTGCGTTTTTGGATAAGCTGGACTGCATGAAGACCGGCGCGCCGGAGCGGTTCGAGCCTGAGAGCTGCCGGGAGCTTGTATACCAGCGGTTCCACGAGGTGATCGGCCCCGGGGAGACCCTGGCGGCGGGAGCCCTTTTGAGCTATATCATCGAGACCCAGAAATTCGACATCTCCCACATCCGCAGCCTGGACCGGTTCGGTCCGGGCCGGTACATGGAGCTGGACTATACCACCCGCCGGAACCTGGAGCTGACGGAAAATCTCCGCACCGGGGAGAAGCGGGGCAGCCTTCTGTGGGTGCTGGACAAGACCCGCACCCCCATGGGCGGGCGGCTTTTGCGCTCCTGGGTGGAGCGGCCCCTGCTGGACCCGGTGGCCATCCGGCGCAGGCTTTCCGCCGTGGCGGAGCTGCACGCCGACGCCATTTTGCGCCCGGAGCTGCGGCTGGTCCTGCATGAGATCGGGGACATCCAGCGGCTGGTGGGCAAGTGCGTTTACGGCACCGCCAACGGCCGGGACCTGCTGGCCCTGGGCAACTACTTTGGCCAGCTTCCCCGGGTGGCGGAACTGCTGGCGGGGGCCAAGAGCGCTATGCTGCGGGACGCGGCGGCGGTGGATACCCTGGACGAACTGCGGGAGGATATCCTCTCCGTCATCTCCGACGATCCCCCTTTCTCCGTCCGGGAGGGGAACATCCTCCGGCCCGGCGCGGACGGCGAGGTGGACCGGCTGCGGAACATCCGGGACAACGGCGCGTCCATGGTGGTGGAATTGGAGGCACGTGAGCGGGAGCGCACCGGCATCAAGAAACTGAAAGTGGGCTATAACAAGGTCTTTGGCTACTACATCGACGTGCCCCGGTCCGCCGGGGACGTGCCCCTGCCGGAGGAGTACATACGCAAGCAGACCCTGGTATCCAACGAGCGGTACTTCACCCCGGAGTTGAAGGAGCTGGAAAACACCCTCCTGGGGGCCCGGGACCGGATCGCGGAGCTGGAGTACCAGATCTTCACCGCTCTGCGGGAGCGGGTGGCCGCCCAGGTGGAGCGGATCCAGGCGGCGGCGGGCCGCGTGGCGGAGCTGGACGCCGTCTGCTCCCTGGCGGAGGTCGCCGCCCGGAACCGCTACGTCTGCCCGGAGGTGGACGTGAGCCGGACCGTGCAGATCCGGGAGGGCCGCCATCCGGTGGTGGAGCAGGCCCAGAAAAATGTCCTGTTCGTGCCAAACGACACGTTTTTGAACGACACCACCGACCGGGTTGCCATCATCACCGGCCCCAACATGGCCGGTAAGTCCACCTACATGCGTCAGACGGCCCTGATCGTGCTCATGGCCCAGATGGGCTCTTTCGTCCCGGCCAAAAGCGCGACCATCGGCGTGGTGGACCGGGTCTTCACCCGCATCGGCGCGTCGGACGATCTGGCCAGCGGCCAGTCCACCTTTATGGTGGAGATGGCTGAGATGGCGGATATCCTGCGCCACGCCACCGGGGCCAGCCTGCTGGTGCTGGACGAGATCGGCCGGGGCACCTCCACCTTTGACGGCATGGCCATCGCCCGGGCTATGCTGGAATACTGCGCCGATAGACGGAAGCTGGGGGCCCGGACTATGTTCGCCACTCACTATCACGAGCTGTCCGCCCTGGAGGGGACGTTGGACGGGGTGAAAAATTACAACATCACCGCCAAAAAGCAGGGGGGCAGCCTGATATTCCTGCGGAAGATCGTCCCCGGCAGCGCGGACGACAGCTACGGCATCGAGGTGGCCAAGCTGGCGGGAGTGCCGGACCCGGTGATCAAAAAGGCCAAACAGTATCTGGCGGAGCTGGAGTCCGGCGGTCAGCCGGTCCGGCCCGCCGGGACGGCTCCGACCCAGGAGCAGGTGTCCATGCTGGACGTGGCGGGCGGCGAGCTTGCCAGGCAGCTGCGGGACCTGGATCTGAACACCGTCACGCCCCTGGAGGCTTTGAATCTGCTCTATCAGCTCAAACAAAAGGCCGAGGGATAAAAAAGACGACGGCGGGCGTGAACTTCACGCCCACCGTCGTCTTCGACAAAACTAGTGGCCTTTCGCTCTTTACAAAGGCCCAAAAATAGGTTACTATCAGGATACAGCTTATCCAATGGGTCCTGGAGGGCCCGGCTCATATCTTTATCCCACAACCCTATGCTTTGGCGGACTGCGTTACCACAGCCCGCCGCTTTTTTATCCTATGGACGCCGGGGTGGCGTCGATGATCAGATAGGTGCTGCTGCACCAGCCGAAGATAGGGCCGTCCTCGGCCTGATAGCGGACCAGGGACCAGTCGTTCTTGTCCGCGAAGACCTCCACCTTGCTGCCGTCCGGCATGGAGGTGATCTCGGTATAGCTGGTGTTGGGGCCCTTGCGCAGCCGCAGGGAGATGGAGTTGACGCTGACTGTGGCGGTGGTGGGACCCTCCCGGAAATCCTCCTCCATGGGCGGGATATCCAGCTCCGCCGCCTCGATGGCGGCCCGGGTGGCCTCGTCGGGATATGTCTCTACAGGAGCGGGGGTATCCGTGGCCGCGGCGGGGACTGCCTCCCCGGCGGGGGGTATGGCGGACTGGGTCTCGTCGCCGCCGCCGGCATGGCGGCCGGTGAAGACCATGACGGCGATGGCTGCCAGCAGCAGCACGCATATAGCCACGCAGACGAGCTCCACCCGCCGCCACTGGGTGTCGCCCCAGTTGGAGAACGGGGAGCCCTTTTTGGCCTTTTCCCTTTTTTCGCCTTTTTCGCACTTGGATCTTGCCTTGTTCTTGCGGCCCTTGCCCCGGGCCGACCCATCGTCCCAGTCGTCCGGGTCCGGATCGTACCCGTCGTAATCTTCGTCGCCGTAGTCCTCGTCGTCGTGATCGCTTACAGGCTCCGGGGCCCGCCGCCGAGGGGCGGGACGGTCGTCGGGGGCGGCCCGGCGTGCCGCCGGTGCGCGGCGGGGCCTGGGCGCGTCGTCATATTCCTCGTAAGATCCCTCGTCGGGTTCCTCCGGCTGCCGGGAGACAGGCCGCCGGGCAGTGGTGGTCTGCCGGGGGACGGATGTGTCCCCGGCGGCCCGCCGGGCGTCGTGGATGGAGACCGGCTCCTGGGACCGGGCGGCAGGCCGGGTGACCCGACGCGGGGGCTCGGCAGGCTGGGACGGTTCAGCGGCGCCATCAAGAAGTCCGGCCATCTGCCGCTGGGCGGGACCGTACCCTGCCTGTGCCGCCTTGACGAGGCACTTGGCCGCCAGCCGGTTCCACCGGGGCTCGTCCGGTTCCTCTTCGCTCCGCGCCAGGGCCCACAGGCTCAGCTCGTAGTTGGCCTCCGGCTCGCCGGCCTTGGCCCGCTCGATCATTTCCTGTTCTTCCTGTTCGGTCCACTCTCTCATATAGTATGTACCTCCCGATCCCGGCGTTGCCGGATAAGACGTTATCTGTCGAAAGTCGTCTATACGCAATTATTATACCTTGAAATTTACATAAATCAAAGACTTTCCGGCAAAAAACACTAAATATTTTTGCCTATATCCCCAAAATATAACGCGGTTGCATTTTTCTTCCAGGGCCGGTATAATGATGCGCGGGTGATCCGAAGATGAAAAAGCTTCTTTTACTGATAAATCCACACGCCGGAAAAGGCGGGTTCCACAGCGGTCTGGGAACGGCGCTGCTGCGTTTCCATCGGGCCGGGTTCGTGACCACGGTCCGCTTCACGGACGGCCACGGGGACGCGCCTCGTATCGCCGCCCAGGAGGCGGCGGCCTATGACCGAATCGTATGCGTGGGCGGAGACGGGACCCTTGGCGAGACAGTCTCCGGCCTGATGCGGGTATCCCCCCGGCCGGAGCTGGGGTATATCCCCATGGGCACCACCAACGACTGCGCCGCCACACTGGGGCTGGGCCACGGCATGGCGGCCGCCGCCGGCACAGCGGCGGAGGGCGTGCCCCTGGACCTGGATGTGGGCCGGTTCAACATGGATAAATATTTCACCTATGTGGCCGCCTTCGGCGCGTTCACGGAGGTGTCCTACGAGACGCCACAGGACCAGAAAAACGCCCTGGGCAAGTTCGCCTATTTTCTGGACGGTGTGAGCCGTATCACCAACCTGACCCACCGCTGGGCCAGAGTGGAGTATGACGGGGGCGTGCTGGAGGACGATTTCATCTTCGGCGCGGTTACCAACGCCCGGTCTGTGGCCGGGGTCATACGGCTGAAAGAGGACGTGGGCGTGTCTCTCAGCGACGGGGTTTTTGAGGTCATTTTGATCCGCACGCCGGAGAGCGTGCTGCAGCTGGGGGCCATCGTGACGGATATCCTGGCCAATAAGTTCGACAGCGAGTATGTAACGCTCCTGCGCAGCAAGACCGTGCGTTTCACCTTCCCGGAGGCCGTTGCCTGGACCCTGGACGGGGAGGACGGCGGCAGCCACCGGGAGGTGGTGTGCGAGAACATCCGCCACGCCGTGCGGATCATGGTGAACGGACAAGCCTGACGCGGTCGAGCTGATAAGCGCGGATAACAGCCGATAATGGAGGGCACCCTGCCTTGAGCAGGGTGCCTTTTTATGACTCCATCTGCTTGCCCAGAAAAGCGGACACGGTGGTGGCCAGCTTCAGCTCCACATCGCCTGCCCTGACCCCGTCGCCCCGCTCCAGGAACACCACGCAGCCCAGCACGTCCCCCTCGGAGAGGATGGGCACGGCCACGGCCGCGGCGGGGGCGTTTTCCCCGTCGGTGACGGGGATCTTCTTCCCGCCCGGCTCGGCCCGATAGGCCCGGCGGCCCTCCATGATCTCCTCCAGCTCCGGACTGATATGCCGGTCGATGATCTCCTTGCGGCCGCTGCCGGCGGCGGCGATCACGCTGTCTCGGTCGCACACGGCGGCGGCGTATTCGGCGGTCTTATGCATGGACTCGCATATCTGCTCGGCAAAGGAGCTCAGCTCGCCCATGGGGGAGTATTTCTTGAAAATGACCTCCCCGTCTTTCTCTGTATAGATCTCCAGCGGGTCACCGCCACTGATAACCTTGACGCCGGAAGAGGAATTTATCAGCAATATGCTGCATTTGACAAAGAGGATTTGTGGAGAGTGACGAAAACGGCGAGCGATGAAATGAGCGATGTATTGTCTTGCAGAGAAAAGCGCGTTATAATTGCGTCGGGAAAGTACATAACCCTGGCGATCATGGCGCCAGAGGAAACGCGAGCAGCATTATGGAGCAAAGGAGGGACATGCCTTGACGATATCTCAAATCATGGAAAAGATGATCAGCTGTTCCCATGGGAATATCCATGACATCGAACATCTGACTCATGTGTGGACATATGCCAGGACCATTGGAGAGCTGGAGGGGCTGGACGGGGAAACTCAGTTCATCCTTGAGGTGTCGGCCATCACCCACGACATCGCCTGTCCCCTGTGCCGGGAGAAGTACGGCAGCGCCGACGGGAAACGTCAGGAGGAGGAAGGCCCTGCGCTGGTTCGGGCCTTCCTGGCAGACACGGACATGACGCCGGCACAGATCGAGCGGGTGGCGTACTTGGTGGGGCATCACCACACACTCCATGACATCGACGGACTGGACTATCAGATCCTGATCGAGGCGGACTACATCGTGAATGCCTGCGAGGGTGGGTACGATAAAGAGGCTGTCAGAGCGTTCATGGAAAAGTTCATGCGGACCGGGAGCGGGCGGCGCTTGGCCCGGGTCGTGTTCCAAATTTGAAAGATGCCGGAGGGGAAATGTGAGGCATAATGGCCCCGTCAAGATAAAACATGAGGTGTCCTATGAAGAACGAACAGCCTCCTTTTGAGATCACAAATAAGATCGTGGACCTGGTGGCCCAGGTGGCGGAGCTGGCCGGGCGGCTCTCCGTCTCGGACAGGCTCTCGGCCGACCCGGTGCTGCGCCGGGCCAACCGCATCCGCACCATCCATGGCTCCCTGGCCATAGAGCAGAACACCCTCAGCTTGGAGCAGGTGACGGCGGTGCTGGGCGGCAAACAGGTGCTGGCCCCGCCCAAAGATGTGGCGGAGGTCAAAAACGCCTATGAGATATACGAGCGGCTGGACGGGTTGGACCCCTATTCCATAGACGACCTGCTGACGGCCCATGGGGTGATGACCCGGGGACTGGTGGAGGAATCCGGCGTGTTCCGCTCCCGGCCGGTGGGCGTGGTGGACCAGACTGGGCGGGTGGTGCATCTGGGCACGCTGCCCCAGTATGTGCCGGAGTCGGTGCAAAAGCTGCTGGACTGGACCCGGGACAGCGACGCGCATATGCTGATCAAAAGCTGCGTGTTCCACTATGAGCTGGAGCTCATTCACCCCTTCGCCGACGGCAATGGCCGCATCGGGCGGCTGTGGCACACGCTGCTGCTGTCCAGGTGGGACCCAGCCTTCGCCTGGCTGCCGGTGGAGTCTATCATCCATGAAAACCAGCAGGGCTACTACGACGCCATCAATGCCTCCAACGATGCGGGAGAGTCCACGGCATTTATCGAGTTCATGCTGTCGGTCATCAAGTCATCGCTCATGGAGGCGCTAGATGCGAGGGATGAAATGAGCGATGGAGCGGCAGACAGTGCCTCTGCCCGCCGGCTGCAGATCGAGGGGTATCTGCGGACCCATGACCATATCAGCAACTCGGATGTGCGCGCGCTGTGCGGCGTGTCTCCCGCCACGGCCAACCGCATCCTGGCGGCCCTGACGGCGGAGGGAGCGCTGGTCAAGTGCCGCGTGGCGAGCCACTGGGCGTACAAGAGGGGCGAGTGAAAACTCTTTTCACACATTCGACAGACTGCGGACTTCCCTGTATATGGAGGAAAAACTGAGTTTCCAGAAACTTGTGTTCTTCACCGTGACCTAGCAGGATGCTCAGAAGTATCTTTACTCTGACAGCGCTGCCCGCTACGTCCATCGGTGGAAAGACATCCAAGTGGGCCTGTATATCTAAACGAATCCTCGGTCAGCGAAAGTTGACCGGGGATTCGCGTGTATTAGGGCATATGGCATAATCCCGCAATGATAGATGACAACAAGCAAAGTTGCAATAGTTACAGTGAATACTAAGAGATTAGCATTCGAGATATTGGCTATATGTAAAGATATTGTCTCCTCCAACAAAATCCGAAAGAAAAGATTTAAATTCCGGATTTAGAGGAATTGTTATAAATAATATTAGTCTTTTTCTAGGTCTTGAACAACAGACATAAAACAGGTTTCTATTTCTTACAAAAGAGGCTTCTTTTTCCTCTGGAATCGAAGTGGTACCAGTTATCATTGGCGCATAGTATTCAAATTGATATTGATTCCATCCTCTTCCGATAACAAATATAACATTATCATATTCTTCGCCTTTGACACCGTGTTCAGTTGAAAATTCAGCTTCTGGATATAGGAAATCAATGGCTGCTAGGAATTGGGTATACTCTAATTCGAAGAAATCTTTTAAAGATGCGCCGGAATATGATAGATCTGGAGCGGTATAATACATTTCATAATAACTCTCGATGTCTGGAGGGATTGGCACAAGTCCAGAACTTATAACAGTTTCTAAAACATCTATGCATCGTTTCTCTCTTGCGTCTATTAAATCATGCTCTAACTGCTTCCACTTCTCTTTTTCTGATCGCTTTGTTATTGGATATCGTTTAATGCCAAGCGTATCGAATAGCAATTGCATGTTTGATGTCTGTATAGCTTTATAAATTGGCTCAACTGTATTCATAAAGAATAGGAGAAAAATATCTTGCTTGTCACGTAAACCATCATTGAGGATTTCGAGTAACCGTCTATAACCTTGCTGAGATGCGAGCACTTTATGAGTAATCATTAGTGTTTTTACATTTTCTGTATCAGGAATTATACTTTTCAAATGGTTTATAAGGCCGTTGAGTCTATCTCTCAGTTCATCAACAGGTAAATCATCCTTGAAAATGCGATCATTTCTTCGGATTCCGGAATAGTCATCACAAGAGACTACTATAACTTCACCCTCAAAACCATCGACAGCCGATAGTTGTGGTAACTCGGGACGTATTTTGTTAAGAGCTTGGACAATTCTAGGCGCTGACCTAAAATTTGCGCCTTTATTTATGACTACAAGATTTTCATGTGTGATTTGCCCACAAGCCTTATTTGATTGGTAAATTGTTTGCCAGGCATCACCAAAGAAACCAAATTGTGGACCTTCATTATTTGAAATGAAGTACTTTATGAAGAGATCAATAATTGGTTTATATGTGTCTTGGTATTCATCTATTAAGATTAGAGGGTATTTGTTTGAAAAAATGTTGCGAAATTTTCTGTTGTCTAACAGCGTGCAGAATAAATTCAATACATCATCATGATATAGATATTGTACACCGTTTTCGATGTAGCGATGACCCAAAGTGTATCTTATCTCATTAACCTTGGTAAAGTCTCCTTCATCTGTCTGAAAGTTGCTGTCTCTGCTGATAATATTTAACAATTCTCCTTGATATTGTTTGATTGCATTCCAAGCAAATGAGTGGATTGTTGATGGGATGATAAAAGAGTTCTTTGGCAATCGTTCAGAAATCACATCCACAGCAGCGTTGGTATAAGTAATACATATGACATTCTGCCGCTTTCTCTGATAGTAGCTTAATTTATTTGCTTGAATCCACTCAATTACCTTCTTTAATGAGTAAGTTTTTCCAGAACCCGCGCCAGCTTCCACACGAAAACTTTGTCCCTCTTGAAGCGTTGAAATGATTATTTCGTCAACTCGATCAGCGTTTGCCTTAGCTCTACTGTAGTTAGTGCTTTCCATTGGTGAGCCATCCTTCTTATTCAACGACACTTTGTTCATTTAGCCATACTAACCCATCTTTAATATATTGTGGAATTCTATAATTTGGATTGTCTTGAATCAACGATAGAGCAAAGTCTGTTTTGCTTTTCCCGGTAAACTCTATGGATGTCTCTGTTACGGGCGACGTTAACCCATAATATGTTCTGTTAACATTCCGTATGGCCTCTTCCAGTGAATGCCCACAGAGTCCATCCTCTTCTGTTTGGTATTCTATATGGCATTTTCCAATAGTCTTTTTTTCTTGCTGGAGAGAAATCACGTCTTTTAAATTAATCTTCTTGGTCTTGTCGTTTGTTATACCGTTGCATGTCTTCATCCACCATTTAATAGTAGCATTAGATGTTGAATCGCCTTTGCTTACAGCAACTGATCTATTGTCAGAAACAGAGTCGATATCAGTAATAATAAGACAAGGAATCCCAAGGAATTCCATAAATGGAATGAAGAGATATGAATAGGCTCCACCTACTTCTATGAGTGTATAATACTGTGCAGGCAACTTATATGTTTTGGAATCAAATAGGCCAGTTACACTGCATTTCTCAATCATATCAGGTATTAGAAGTCGTTCAGATGCCCCTTCTACAAGGATAGCCTTATCTGCAAAGAATAAGTCGCATCGACTTAAGGTTAAGTACTTTTTTATAAAGGCGCTGTTGTCAACATTCTCTTCCACGAACTCTTGCAGGTTTTTATAAATGACTCCGTTGTTTGTTTTTTGGGCATAACGAATCTTTGAGAAGTCTAAAGTGTTGGCTATGTGAGCCGAATGTGTTGTCAGGCAAGTTTGAATATGTATTGAAGTGATTTTACCAAGAAAGGTCTCCAAATAATCCGCAAATGAATGTTGCATCTGTGGGTGCATATGGGACTCAGGTTCTTCAATAAATAGCAGGGGTATACATGCAACTGATCCGGTCTCAACCTCTTTAGCAAATGCAGCAAGGAGAAACTCCATCTTGATTAAATTTTTGTATCCAAGGCCATTGTGTGAACTTGGAAGAGATTCTTGTGAACCTTTTGATACATATGTAAGTTTTGTCTGATTTTTGATTTGTTCGTCTATTTTTAGTTGGGTAGCAACCGCAAGCTGTAATTCTTCTCCATTTGGGTAACCAAAGCCGATGGCATCATTAACTACTTTGCTAAGTAATGTATTGCTTTTCTTTTGAACCTCTTGGTTTGCAGTTTCAATCATTTTACGCAATGAAATTACTTCTTCAGCAATTTTTGAATCAAGCTCATTTTCGCTTATGTCAAAATAACTTGAGATAAGCGCACCAAGAGAACTGTTATTTTGTGCACCATCCTCCCCAAGTACTCGTTCTGCAGGAATTTGGTATATTGGGAATAAATCTGATAGCTCGTTTTGACTTTTGACTTGAGTTTCATCAGGATTGGCTGGATTTACAGCGAGAATTACAAGTTCAAAGAGCGAGGTAAATTTATCGGTTAGTAAACGTTTGATATCCTCTGCACTAGGTAAAGTTGCCCCATCTTCACTAGAGGAAACAAAGAGCTTCCTTAAAGAGGTTTCATCTGCTTTGAGTCTGTATTCAACACGAAGAATTGCAATAGTTGTATCTACATCAATGTCAATGATAAACGGGGATAGAGATCCTAAATTAGCTTCTGGATTTTCCAATGAGTAATCTACTATGAACTCTACTGAGATTAGAGGGAGTCTCTTACAAAATTCATTATAAGTGAGCCGTCCTTCTAATAATTGTAGAATTAATGAAGACAAATCATTTCTTTTCTCAAGAGGGTAATCATCATATGAAAATGGTTTCCCTTGTATTACATTGGATATGCAATTAATTAAAGAAGTTTTGGCGGTATTATTTCTACCAACAATCAGTGTTGTATTATCATCGATATCCAACTCGGCATCTGTAAGAAGGCGGTAATTTTTTATCCGTATTTTTGATAAGTTCATATTTTGCTCCAATACCATCAAACGATTTGTGTTTTTAGTTTCTAAGAAGGACGAAATTCAACAACATGACGCTTAATGCATTCTGCGAGGCTAATCAGCATGAGATTTTTGTTTCATAGGTCTGGTTCTTTGGGCAGCGCTCACGCAGTCCTTTTCTTTCGCGTGAGGGTTGGACTGTCCTCATCAAAAGCAGGAAAGAGCTTCTTAGCCCTCTCTATGGCCTCGAGTTGAGAATGGGTGAATTTGCCCCTTTGGCGGGGAAATAAGTTACTATCATAATAGGCCTTCTTCCTTGGACAAGACTGATTTGACGGATTAAACGAGAGATAACTTTTCTTTAAGGTTACCACTAGAATACGAAAATTACAACGTAAGATTATCCGGTGGACCCAGGTTTTCAAAGATTTTTTGTAAGTTTCCCTTTCACACATTCGACAGACAGCGGATCTCTCTGTATGATGGAGGAAAAAAGGAGGTCTGTGTGATGGAAAAGTACAAAGAGGTCAACGGCATCACCTATATGCTTGTGGGGAAATTCTACTTGCCCACTTTGCTGCCGCCCCAGGAGAAGGCCAATCCCTTGGGCATCTGGGGCAAGCGGCGGTTGGCGTATCTGAAGCAACACCATAGAGAAACGTTCTCATATCTTTTGACCAGCGGACAACTGAACTCTCACTTGGCCTATGCGGATGAACGTGCCAAGGATATGTATTCCATTTTGGTGAAGCAGTTTGCGGCCAGTGATGGCGTCACGGAGGACCTAAAGACTAGGGATCGGAAAGCTTGGGAGGAGCGGATGAACAACATAGCCGCCCGCGCGCGGAAGCTCATCTATGACGAGGTGATAAATGTATGAAACGGGGGAGGCACGGCCATACCTCCCTCAAAAGTTTCTGAAGTACATTTCACACATTCGACAAGCTGCGGACTTCCCTGTATGATAGAAGAAAAAAACAAGGAGGTCTGCGCGATGGAACAGTACAAAGAGATCAACAGTATCGGCTACACGTTGGTGGGGGACTACTACCTGCCGAACCTGTTGCCGCATCAGGAGCCGGAGAGGCCTGTGGGCGTGTGGGGCAAGCGGCGGATGGAGTACCTGAAGAAGCACCGCAGGGGCATGTTCTCACATCTGCTGACCAGCGGAGGGCTGAATGCCCACCTGGCCGACACGGATGAGCGGGCCAGGGAGATGTATTCCCGCTTGGTGGAGCAGATGGCGGCCAGCGAGGGTGTCACAGAGGAGCTGAAAGCCAGAGACCAGATGGCCTGGGTGGGCCGGATGAACAACATCGCCGCCCGCGCCCGGGAGATCGTATACGAAGAAGTGATATGCGCATGAAGAGAGGGAGGCACAGATGTGCCTCCCTCAAACAGTAGGTGGATCAGTGATTCGCTTTGGAGAATGGACAGCGCTTCCCGATGCACTGGTTGTTCTGGGAGGAATAGTTGCAGACGACCTCGCGGGTCTCCATCTCCACGCCGAAGTGCTCTTTTACGAAATCAATGGCGGCGAGAATGGAGAGGAAGGAATCTCGCTTGCAGCACCGGGGTCCGCCAATCTCACCGATCTGCCCAAGAGAGCTTGCAGTCATTTGGTGGGAGAGTGCGAACGGCTCGACGGTCAGGGGCGTGGACTTGGAAATGATGGAGACGAACATGCCGGAACTGATGCCTGCCCCGCACGTGCCCCAGAAGCCGCAGGCGCCGCCGGGAACATTCCTCCCGCGGTTCATCATCTCCGCCAGTGCGCTTTGCAGGTCGATATCGCCGCCAGCGTTTTTATAGGCGGTCAGCAGCGCGGCACCCACCATCACATGATGCTCCGGCCCGTGCATATGGCAAAAGGGCATAGCCATCATTTTCTCGATGACCGCGATGGGGTCTTTTGATGTCTCGGCCATGCACAGCCCGATGACGGAGTCCAGCCCCCGGGTGTGGCAGTCGCTGCACACATAGTGGCCATTGACGCACCGGGTCTTGCTCAACTCCTTTTTGTGGCATATCTCGCATTCTATAAGAACGTCCGCTTCAAGATACTCCAGCGGCGCCTTGCAGATCAAACATTCTTCCTTCATATGAACCCCCAATAGCGACCCATGAACGATCGCATCTGTTGTCACTGTATTTCAAACATGTCCATCAGGCGGCGGAAAGTGTCCTGGCCGTCCAGGCAGGTATCGGTCAGCCAGCCTTCTTCGCGCTCCCATTCGGCCAGGCCCCGGTAGTAGTACAGCTTCTTGTCATCCTCGATGAGGAAGGGGACGATGCCGTGGCGAAGACACTCCTTGAGGGCGATGAGCCGGCCGACCCGGCCGTTGCCGTCCTGGAACGGATGAATGCGCTCAAACTCCCA
>CANRBG010000023.1 GCA_947628805.1 uncultured Oscillospiraceae bacterium
CCTTTTTCCCATAGTAATGCTCCCCCTATGTTCGGCAGTGTCTTTTTTCACTGTCTTCCATAGAGGGAGCATATCAATCGCTCCGGCGGCTCACTCTTATACGTAAATCAGTTCATTATACACGATCTCCCGCGCACAGGCGGCGATGTTGTTCATTAGGCCTACCCAGCGCATTTGGTCTGCGGCCTTCAATTCTTCGGTGACGCCCTCCGCCTCTTTCATCTGCTCTACCAGCTGAAAGAAACGGGCTTCTGCTTGCTCATTCACGTCCGCCAAGTGCCCGTTCAACTGGCAGTTCACAAGCAAGTGCGTATATGTCCCCCGCCTGTGGTGCTGGAGGAATTCCAGCCGCGCGCGTCCCCATTTGCCGATGGGACGTGTTTTCTGGGGCGGGAGAACCAGGTCTGGAATAAGATATCCATTTTCTTCGTGATATGTTCCGCCTTGTTCTGCATACGTCTTCATACGCTTACGCTCCTTTCCCGGAACCGGTCACCAGATCGTCTGCACCCACAAATGTGTCATAAGCAAACTTTGCGCCCAAGCGGAAGCCGTTTATGAAGTTATCCGCAGTACAGGAGCCCATCACCACACCCCAGGCGTCAACGTATTCCAAAAACATCGTCTTATCCTGGCCCTGCAGATGCTCTGTGAGCTGTTCTTCATCGGCCGTCAGAAGCTTCATCACTTTTTGGATCTGGCGTTCATATTTACCCATGGTCTGTGGGTCTATGTTCCCGTAATAGAATTCCTCAATGAAATTTGCCACTGTGTAATCCTCCATAATGATTTGAATTACCCTACAATCCAATCATTCTGGCTGATTACAAAAGCCGAGGGAGACAACTTCTTTACGAAGTGTCTCCCTCCCGACTGCCCCTTGTTGTTACCTGAGGGTTTGTTTAGATTGGGTATTTCATTCAGCCTACGTTCTCTACCAAAATACCGTCTGCATAGAGGGTCTCCGGCGCGATGTCTATGTCGCCGTCACACCACACGGCTGTACCAAAGTCGATGTAGACGCCCCTGAACACGTCCATATCCGCCAGTGGGGCAAAGGCGGGCATTTTCAGCAAGGGATTAAAGTCGAACACCTTCGCCTCGCCTGTGCTGAACCGTACCCACAGCTGGTGATCGTCCATTGGCCGGACGCCAGATACGCTCACATCACGCGAGGGCATCCCAGCATAGGCAATTCCATCCATAATATACATATCAGCATCTCCTCACTGCAGCGGCGCGATCTTGCCAAACGGGATACCGCGCACCGCGTTGTTCCATGCGGCATAGAGTTCATCCTCATGGATGGCAGCCCACGCTTGAACAAGTTTTAGCTGTTTCACCGGTAAGCTGCCGGCCAGCAACTCCCCATCTATACCAACGGACGCCTCATACTCCGCATACATCACATGAAAGTGCGGTTTGTTGTGTTGTCTGTCGTCCATGTAGATCATCTTGATGATGATGTTATAAAACCGGCAAAGCTCTGGCATCACGACCACCTCTTCTAACATTATACCCTGCCGCCGCATTTCCGTCAATCTGGTTTGCTGACTTGTGCTACCATAGTGAGCATCACGAAGAGAGGTGTTTGCTATGCCAAGACAGTACCCAGCAGAATTCAAGAAACAGGTCGTAAACCTCTGCCGGAGTGGGATGCCGATGCCAGACGTTGGAAAGAAGTTCAATGTGGCCGTGAGCACCCTTTATCGCTGGCTGAAAGAGTACGGCCCGTCCGCAGAGGGCCACACTGCGGTGGAATATGATACACTCCAACGACAGAATGTTCGACTGAACCATCTGCTGCAGATCGTCGGCCTTTCACAGATCATTGACAACACGCCCCTTCGCCGGCGTCTGGAGATCCTGGCAAAGCTGCATGAGCAGTTTGAACAGTACAGCGTCCATGAGCTGTGCGAGGCACTGAATGTTTCCCGTGGCACGTTCTATAACCATATCTTCCGCCGGGCGGATCGGACGGCGTACTTTCAGGCACAGCAGGCCCTCATGCTGCAGGTGCAGCAGATTTTTGAGGACAGCAAGCAGCGGTATGGAGCCAAGAGGATTCGCGCAGTGCTGGCTGAAAGCGGTATACATGTCGGCGAAAAGCGTATCCGGGCGATCATGCAGGAGTTGGGACTGGAGAGCATCCACCAGAATGCGAAACAGAACTTCCGAAAGCGGCAGACGTACAAAAAGCAGAATCTGCTCCAGCGGGAATTTACCGCCTCCCACATCAACCAGGTGTGGGTGAGCGACATTACATATTTCAAAGTCAAGGATCAGTCCGTATTTCTCTGCGTCATCATTGATCTGTTCTCTCGCCGGGTGGTGGGCTATCGGGTGTCCCGGAAACAGAGCACGCATCTTGTCACATCTACATTCAAGGCGGCGTTCCAGGAGCGCGGCATTCCATCAGAACTGACGTTCCATAGTGACCGAGGCGGGCAGTATGTGTCTGAGACATTCCGCAAGCTGCTTGTTCAGTGCGGCGTAACCCAGTCCTTTTCCAATTCCGGCAGGCCCCTGGACAACGCAGTGTCAGAGACCTTCTTTGCCACGTTCAAAAAAGAAGAAGCCTACCGCCGGGACTATTTCTCGGTGGCAGACTTTCGCAAAAGCGTGGATGAGTACGTCCATTTTTACAACGAGGTCAGGCCCCACCAGACCTTGGCATATAAGACGCCGGTCCGATTTGAGGAACTGTACGGGAAGGAGGAGAAACAAGATATATGAGAATCCGCATGTCTAAAATGCCGCGCCGCCTTGTTTTTTCCGTTCGTGTTTTTGCGTTTTTCTCTCTTCACCGACAAACCGGAGATTCTCAGAAATCCGCATGTACCAAGGGTTTGCTCACAAAAATGGAGCCGCTTTTCGATAAAAAAGTTCGAAAAACGACTCCACTTCAACTTGGTACGGCTGACGGGATTCGAACCCACGACCTTTGGCTCCGGAGGCCAACACTCTATCCAGCTGAGCTACAGCCGCACATCTTCTGAAAGCTTTGTTATTATACAGCATCCCGCTTGGAATATCAAGGGGAATGTGCTATACTTTTTTCGAGGTGATACAAAATGCAGACCATGATTCTCGGCAAGACCGGCCTTACCGTGACCAAGCCCGCTTTCGGCGCCCTGCCCATCCAGCGGCGGGACAAGGACGAGGCGGCCCGGATCCTGCGCCGGGCCTATGAGGGCGGCATCCGCTACTTCGATACCGCCAATTCCTACACCGACTCGGAGGAAAAGATCGGCCTGGCCCTGGCCGACGTGCGCAAAGACATCGTGATCTCCACCAAGAGCATGGGCCGGGACTATGACACCGTCGCCGGCCACATCCAGTCCTCTCTGGAGCGGATGAAGACCGACTACATCGACCTGTTCCAATTCCACATGGTTTCCAACTGGGACGAGATCGACAACGGCGCCTACCAGGCCGCCCTGGACGCCAAGGCCAAAGGCTGTATACGCCACATCGGCGTCACCAGCCATTCCATCAACTTCGCCAAGGAGGCGGTGGAATCCGGCCGGTTCGAGACCATGCAGTTTCCATTCAGCTATCTGTCCAGCCCGGAGGAATTTGCCCTGGTGCAGGCCTGCCGGGACCAGGGCATGGGCTTCATCGCCATGAAGGCCCTGGCAGGCGGGCTGCTGTCCAACGCCCGGGCGGTCCACGCGTTCATGCGGGAGCAGGCGGACGTGGTGCCCATCTACGGCGTGCAGACCATGGAGGAGCTGGAGCAGTGGCTGGCCCTGGCGGCGGAGGACCCGGCCATGGACGACGAGCTGCAGGCGGTGATCGACGCGGACCGGGCCCAGCTTGGCGGGCAGTTTTGCCGCAGCTGCGGCTATTGCATGCCCTGCCCCCAGGGGATCCAGATCCGCAACTGCGCCCGGATGGACATGCTCATCCGCCGCAGTCCCTGGCGGCCCTACTTCACCCCCGAGTGGCAGGCCAATATGAACAAGATCAACGACTGCGTGGAGTGCGGCCGCTGCAAGTCCCGCTGCCCCTACCATCTGGACACCCCCAAGGTGCTCAAGTATATGCTGAAAGACTACTGGGAGTTCTATGAGGCCCACAAGGACGAGCTGTAAACGACTTGCCGCCCTGGTCCTGGCCCTGTCGCTGATCCTAACCCTGACCGGCTGCGGCCGGTCAGGGCCGGAAAAGCGCGAAAAGCAGCTTTTCGCCATGGATACGGTGATGCTGCTGACCGCCTACGGCGATAAGGCCGACGCCGCCCTGGACGCCGCCGCGGACACGATCAACGCCCTGGCGGCGGACCTGGACCCGGAAAAGGAGGAAAGTTCCGTCCACGCCCTGAACGGGGCTGCGGGCGAAGCCGTGGCCGTATCCGATGACTGCCGGGCCGTGCTGGAGACGGCCCTGGCCGTGGGCCGGGAGACCGGCGGGGCCCTGGACCCGGCCCTCTATCCCGTCATCCGGGCCTGGGGCTTCACCACCGGTGACTACCGGGTCCCGTCCCAGGCAGAGCTGGACGGGCTTCTGGCGGCCAAGGACACGGCCTCCATCGCCATTGATGACGCCGCCGGGACCGTGACGCTGCCGGCGGACAACGCCGTATCCCTGGGGGCGGTGGCAAAAGGCTACGCGGCCCAAAAAGCGGTGGAGGCCATGGCCGCCGCCGGCGCGGAGCACGCCATACTGTCCCTGGGCGGCAACGTGCAGACCCTGGGCGAGACCCGCCCCGACGGAAGACCCTGGCAGGTGGCGGTCACCGACCCCAACGACACCGGCTCCTATGTGGGGACTCTCAGCGTGGGCCAGACGGCGGTGGTCACCTCCGGTGGCTATCAGCGGTATTTTGAAAAGGACGGCCAGACCTATATCCACATCCTGGACCCGGCCACGGGCCGGCCTGTGGACAACGACCTTGCCTCCGTCACGGTGGTGACGGCGGACGGGGCCAAGGCGGACGCGTTGTCCACGGCCCTTTTCGTGCTGGGGGCGGACAGGGCGCTTGCCTATGCCGCCGCTCACGAGGGCGTGGACCTGGTACTGATCACCAAGGACAGCCGGGTCATCGTGACGGCGGGGCTGGCCGACGGTTTCGGGGAAAACAGCGATGATTACGCCTATGAATATCCTTGACCGGCCCGCCCCGGAGGCGGCCCGGGCCCTGGTGGGCAAGATCCTGGTCCGGACCCTGCCGGACGGGACGGTCTTGCGGGCCCGGATCACGGAGACGGAGGCCTATTTTGGGGAATCGGATACCGCCTGCCACGCCTGTCATGGCCGCACCAAGCGGACGGAGGTGCTCTACCACCCGGCGGGGACCATTTATGTGTATCTCTGTTACGGCATCCACTGGATGCTGAACCTGGTCACCGGTCCGGCGGAGGACCCGCAAGCGGTGCTGATCCGGGGCGTGGAGGGGGCCACTGGTCCCGGCCGGGTGACGAAATACCTCGCTATCGACAAGTCCCTGAACGACGTCATGCTGGGCGGCGCGCTGTCGTTGGAAGACGACGGCTTCATCCCGGCCCGGATCGAGGTGTCCCCCCGGGTGGGCATTGGCTACGCCTCTCCGGAGGACCAGGCCCGCCTCTGGCGGTTCACGGCATCGGAAAACGAGGCCCGGAGGAAACGGATATGATCGTTTTCTGGCTCTTTATGCTGTGCATGGACCTGCTCATTCCCGCGGTGATGATCGGCTTTGGCAGGATGTTCCTGAAAAGACCGCCCAAAAACATCAACGCCACCTTTGGCTATCGGACCACCATATCCATGAAAAATCAGGACACCTGGGACTTTGCCCAGGAATGCTGCGGCAAACTGTGGTATCGCTGCGGGCTGGTCATGCTGCCGGTATCCGTGGCGCCGCTGCTGTTCGTTTTTGGCCGTGACATCGGCGTGATCGGCAACTTAGGGCTCGTCATTGCGGCCGTGCAGGTGGCTGTCATGCTGGGGACTATTTTCCCTGTTGAGAAAGCCCTGAAGCGGACATTTGACCGGAACGGTTTCCGCCGGAAAACGCCCATGTAAAAGACCTTTGATAGACAGCCGGCCGCTTTTCCCCTTATGCTGTCAAGGCAAGGAGGCGTGGAACATGGAGCTTGGCTGTCAGATACGAAAAAGGCGGCTGGCCCTTGGTCTTTCTCAGGACCAGTTGGCGGAGCGGGTGTACGCCACCCGCCAATCCGTCTCCAACTGGGAGAACAGCAGGACCTGCCCGGATATAAAGAGTCTCCTTCTGCTGGCGGAGGTGTTTTCCGCGTCCCTTGACGATCTTGTCAAAGGAGACATTGCGGAAATGAAAAAGCAGATCAACGAGCAGGAAAAGGCGGCTTTCCGGCGGGACAGCAATATTTTCACAGCGTTGTTCGCGGCCATGATCGTGACATGCGTACCGCTGGCGTTGCTGTGGCGGTGGTGGGGTCTGGCGGCCTGGACGGTCCTGGCCGTCGTGGCCCTCGCCTGGTCTTTCCGGGTGGAGCGGTGGAAGAAAAAATTCGACATCCAGACCTACAAAGAGATCGTGGCTTTCACCGAGGGCAGGACCCTCACCGAGATCGAAAAGGCCCGGGAGGCGGGCAAGCGTCCCTACCAGAAAGCCCTGCTGGCCGCCGGGTCCGGGCTGCTGGGCGCGGCGGTGTCGCTGGTCATGGTGTGGCTCTGGCGGCGGTACATTCTCTGAAAATACGCAAGGTAATGTATGCTCTTGAGGTCTAAAATGGAGATCGTAGAGATAAAGACAAGAAAAAAGGACTATCTCGCCTTGCTGTTATTGGCAGATGAGCAAGAAGATATGATCGACCGCTATCTTGATAGAGGAACAATGTATGTTCTTCTTGATAACGGCGTAAAAGCGGAATTTGTGATCACGGATGAGGGAAACGGTGTTATAGAGATAAAGAATATAGCAACAGAGCCTGCCTATCACGGGATGAGTTACGGCAAAGCGCTGATCGAGTTCGTTGCAGAAAAGTACCGGGGGCAGTATTCGGTTTTGCAGGTCGGCACTGGCGACAGCCCGCTGACGATCCCGTTTTATGAGCGGTGTGGCTTCGTTCGCTCACATATTGTCAGCAATTTCTTTACCGAACACTATGACCACCCAATATATGAATGCGGCAAGCAACTGATAGATATGGTTTACCTGCAAAGGCAAATCTAAATTCCCAGTTGTTGAGTTCTTTCCTGCGATGTTCGCGAAAGGTATATCATGCTCTGTTCCATCTGTCCGAGAAAATGCGGCGTGAGCCGGGATGCGACCCATCCCGGCTTTTGCGGCGTGGGCTGGGACCCGGTTGTGGCCCGGGCGGCCCCCCATTTCTGGGAGGAACCCTGCGTCAGCGGTTCCCGGGGCAGCGGCGCGGTGTTCTTCGCCGGGTGCGGCCTGCGGTGCGTATTTTGCCAGAACCATGAGATCAGCGGCGGCGGCCGAGGCAAGACCGTGTCCGTGGACCGGCTGCGGGAAATTTTTCGGGAATTGGAATCCCAGGGGGTACACAATATAAATTTAGTGACCGGGGCCCACTTCCTGCCGGCCATCATTCAGGCCCTGGACCCGCCCCCCGGCGTCCCGGTGGTGTGGAATTCCGGGGGCTACGAGACGGTCCCGGCTTTGAAAGCCCTGGCGGGAAAGGTACAGGTCTACCTGCCGGATATGAAATATATGGACTCCGGTCTGGCGGCGCGGCTGTCCGGGGCGGTGGATTACCCGGACGTGGCCCGGGCGGCCATTTTGGAGATGTTCCGCCAGACCGGACCCTACCGGCTGGACGGGGACGGGATGCTCACCCGGGGTGTGATGATCCGGCACCTGGTGCTGCCGGGGGAGCTGGACAACACCTTTGACCTGCTGGACTGGATCGCGGATACCTTCAAGCCCGGGGACGTGCTGGTGTCCCTCATGGGCCAGTACACCCCCAACGGTCTTGGCGGACCAGACCGGCGGCTGACGGAGGCGGAATACGAGCGCGCCTGCGACTACATGGCCGCCCTGGGCCTTTTGGAGGGCTACACCCAGGATCTCTCCAGCGCCGAGAGCGAATACACCCCGCCTTTCGATGGGACGGGGGTATAGGTTATAGCGAGACCCACGCCCATTTTCCCGCCTTTTTGCGCCGGGGCCGGGGTACAATGTACCCAACCTATGCGCAAGGAGGCGGGTATATTCCATGCCGATACTGAAAATGCGCCGCCGGACGGAGGAGGGCGTGGTGATGGTCCCGGTGGGGGAGATCGCCCCCAACCCCTTTCAGCCCCGGCAGGTTTTTGACGCCGCCGCCCTGTCGGCTCTGGCGGACAGCATCCGGCAGTACGGGGTGCTGAGCCCTTTGACGGTGCGCCGCTGGGACGGGCGGTACCAGCTTGTGGCGGGGGAGCGGCGGCTCCGGGCGGCAAAGCTGGCGGGGCTGGAGCGGGTGCCCTGCCTCGTCATGGAGCTGGACGCGCCGGAGTCCGGGGCGGTGGCGCTGGTGGAAAATCTCCAGCGGGAGGATCTGGATTTCATCGAGCAGGCCCGGGGCCTGGCCCGGCTCATCGACCTGTTCGGCTTCAGCCAGGAGGAATGCGCCCGGCGGCTGGGCAAGAGCCAGTCCGCCATCGCCAACAAGCTGCGGCTTTTGAAGCTGCCCGACGACGTGCTGGACAAGCTCCGGGCGGCGGAGCTGACCGAGCGGCACGGCCGGGCCCTGCTGCGCCTGCCGGAGGACGATCTGCGCCGCCGGGCTCTGGACGAGATCATCGCCCGGCAGCTTTCCGTGGCGGCCACCGACAGCTACATAGACGGCCTGTTGGCCCGGACCGGGCCCGGCGCCGGCGAAAAGACCGTTCCCGGACGGGCACGGCTGGTGCTGAAAGACGTGCGGGTCTTCCTCAACACCCTCCAGCGCAGCGTGGACGTGATGCGCCAGGGCGGCGTGGACGTGGGGCTCGAGCGGGAGCAGACCGACCGGGAGATGGTGGTCACCATCCGCATCAGGCGGTAGGACCGCCTGAGATCGAATCTGCTCGGCTCGCCCTGACCGGGCTTCGCTGTAAAACCGCCCCAAAGGGGATACAATATAAAAAATTGGGATAAAGAGAGAGAACGCATGGCAGACGATAAAAGCCTGATCAAAGACTATACGTCCGGCCCGGTGAGCCGGCAGCTTTTGAGCTTCGCCTGGCCCTTTATGCTGTCCAACCTGCTGCAGACCGCCTACAACCTGGCGGACATGGTGGTGGTGGGACAGTTCGTGGGCCCGGCGGGGCTGTCCGCCGTGGGCGTGGGCGCGGACCTGATCCACCTGTACACATTCATATGCATGGGCTTTTGCAACGCCGGACAGGTGCTCATCAGCCAGTACATCGGCCTGGGGGACCGGCAGGGCGTGTCCCGGATCGTGGGGGTGATGTTCACGTTCATCCTGGGGCTGAGCCTGGCCATCACGGCGGCGGGGCTGGCCTGCGCGGACCTGACCATGATGTGGCTGAACGTACCGGCGGAGGCTGTCCGCTACTGCAAGCAATACACGGTCTGCTGCACGGCGGGGCTCTTCTTCCTGGTGGGCTACGTGCTGGTGGCGGCGGTGCTCCGGGGCATGGGGGAGTCCAAGCGGCCCATGATCTTCATCGCCATCGCCTCCGCGCTGAACGTGGCGCTGGACCTTGCGTTCGTGTCGGCGGGGATGGGGCCCTTCGGCGCGGCCCTGGCCACGGTCATCGCCCAGGGGATCAGCTTTCTGCTGTGCGTGGCCTACCTGTGGCGGCGGCGGGACCGGCTGGGGTTTGAGTTTCACGTCAAATACCTCCGGCCCGCCCCGGATGACCTGAAAAAGCTTTTGAAGCTGGGGGTGCCCATGAGCATCCAGAGCTGCGCCATCAGCGTGTCCCAGCTCTTCGTGTCCAGCCGGATCAACGCCTTCGGCGTCACGGTCTCCGCCGTCAACAGCGTGGGGGCCAAGCTGTCCACCGTGGCCAGCATCATCTGCCTGGCCCTGAGCCAGTCCGGGGCCACCATGGTGGGCCAGAACTTCGCCGCCGGTCAATTCGACCGGGTGGGCAAGACTTTATACACCGCCCTGGCGGTGGGAGCCGCCTTTGCCGGGACCTTGTCCGCGGTGATGCTCCTGTGGCCGGAGCGGGTGTTCGCCCTGTTTGACGACGATCCCGCCGTGCTGGCCATGAGCCATTCCTATGCCCTGATCGCCGTGCTGAACTTCTTCGGCTACGCCGTCCGGGGCCCCAGCACGGCCCTGTGCAACGGTATGGGCTTTCCCGTGATGAACTTCGTGCTGGGCATCCTGGACGGGGTGGTCATGCGCATCGGCCTGTGCGTGCTGCTGGCCCAGGTGTTCCACATGGGCGTCACCGGCTACTGGCTGGGCGGGGCCCTGGCCGGGTACGCCTTCTTTCTGGTCATGTGCCCGTACTACCTGTCCGGCAAGTGGAAGACCCACGCGCCGCCCGCCGCGGCAAGGTGATCTGTCCCGGCGCGTCTGTCTGTAAGGTGGCAGACGCGTTGCCGTATTTGTCGGAAACAGCCAAGAAATACCCATTTTTGTTGTCAAGTTCCACAAATTAATTATTAAATTTTTGTTACATAAGTGTCTCAAAACTTCTGGACATTAAAACCTTACCGCGGTATAATATCGGCAGAATGGCCGTAAGAGCGGCTAAACAAATTCGCGACCAAATAATGTGAGGAGGAATTGCGAAAATGATTAGTTTTATTCTCTGTCTCGCGATTCTGGTCGGCGGCTACTTTGTCTACGGCAAAGTCGTTGAGAACACCTTCGCCCCCGATGACCGGGAGACCCCGGCCGTGAAGATCAACGACGGCGTGGACTACGTGGTACTGCCCCAGTGGCGGCTGTTTATGATCCAGCTGCTGAACATCGCGGGCCTGGGCCCCATCTTCGGAGCCCTGCAGGGCGCTCTGTGGGGACCCATCGTGTTCCTGTGGATCACCTTCGGTACCATCTTTGCCGGCGCTGTGCATGACTACTTCTCCGGCATGATGAGCGAGCGTAACGGCGGTGCCTCCATCTCCGAGGTCACCGGCATCTACCTGGGCAGCGTCATGAAGAACGTTATGCGTGTGTTCAACGTGGTGCTGCTGATCATGGTCGGTACCGTGTTCGCCGTGGGCCCCGCCGGCATCCTGGTCAAGCTGATCACCGAGAACGGCGGCAGCGGCCTGGTAGCCAACACCATGTTCTGGCTGATCCTCATCCTGGTCTACTACTTCATCGCCACCTTCCTGTCCATCGACAAGATCATCGGCAAGATCTACCCCGTGTTCGGCATCTGCCTGATCATCATGGCCGTTGGCGTGGCTGTGGGCATCTTCGCTCACGGCTATCAGATCCCCGAGATCTGGAATAACTTCACCAACCGGCATCCCGCCGGCACCCCCGTGTGGTCGTTCATGTTCATCACCGTGGCCTGCGGCGCCATTTCCGGCTTCCACGCCACCCAGAGCCCGCTGATGGCCCGCTGCATGAAGAACGAGCATCAGGGCCACTTCGTGTTCTACGGCGCGATGGTGGCTGAGGGCGTCATCGCCCTGGTGTGGGCCGCTGCCGGCTGCTCCCTGTACGAGCTCACCGACGGCCTGTCCACCGGCCTGAACGAAGTCATCGCCGCCGGTCAGCCCGCCGCCGTGTACGACGTCTGCTCCAAGACCATGGGCGGCATCGGCATCGCGCTGGCTATGCTGGGCGTCGTGGCCTGCCCCATCACCTCCGGCGATACGGCTTTCCGTTCCGCCCGTCTGGTGATCGCCGACTGGTTCCACATCGACCAGGGCAAGATGCTCAACCGTCTGTACCTGTGCATCCCCGTGCTGGGTGTCGGCGCCATCCTGGGCATCGGCAACAGCCTGGGCTGGTTCAGCTATCAGGTCATTTGGCGTTACTTCTCCTGGACCAACCAGACCCTGGCCATGATCGTTCTGTGGGCCGCGTCCATGTTCCTGGTCAAGGAAAAGAAGAACTACTGGATCACCGCAGTCCCCGCGACCTTCATGAGCGCGGTGTCCATCACCTACTTCTGCGCCGGCTCCGAGTGCCTGGGCCTCAGCACCAAGATCGCCTACCCCGTGGGCATCGTGGCCGCTGTGGTGTTCTTCGGCATCTTCATGTATGCCGCCAGCAAGGCCAAGAAGGCCGCTGTCGCGAAGTAATCCGGCAACATATCGGATGGCGGAGGGGCATCGCTCCTCCGCCATTTCATACCGATCCCTGACCAAACCCACCCTTTGGTCAGCGATCCGTGTGAAAGGAGGGTCTCGACCATGGTCATCATCAAGCCCAAACAGCTGGGAAAGGTCTCCATCCCCCAGCAGGTCGCCAACGAGGAAAAAAAGACCTGCCAGCGGTTCGGCCCCTGCGGCATCGGCAAGGAGGCCATCTACCTGAACAGCTTCTATATCGAGCGGCGGTACTACCTGCCCATCAAGTCGGTCAAGCGCATCTTCAAGCGGGTGGCCATGAGCAAGGGCGGCTTCACCGGCCGGGGCATCTTCGCCTCCATCCCCTACCTGGTGGTGGAGTACGACAACGGCCAGGTGAAGCAGTGCAACTTCAAGCGGGAGGACGACGTGGACATGTTCCTGGAGCGGTTCTCCCGGATCCGGCCGGAAGTCCCCCTGCACAGCGTGGAGGCGGAGCGGAAGCTGAAAGCCAAGGCCGAGCGGGAGGCCGCCCGGTACCTGAAGGAGCTGACCCCGGAGGCCCAGGCCGCCTGGGACGAGCTGGAAAAGGCAAAGACCACCCTCACCAATGACCCGGCCCGGTCCAACCGGCTGGCCCGGGCCGCCAAGAACAAGCGGCGCAACGACCAGGCCAACCCCACCTATAAGTGGGTGGCTCTGGCCATCGTGCTGGCGGGCATCCTGGCCGCCGCCTACGGGGTGTATACCCTGGTGAGCCATGACCGGACCGGCATCTACTGGACCCTGCTGGGTCTGGCCGCCGTGTTCTTCTTCTCCGGGGCCCATGTGCTGCCCACGGCCCGGAACAACCGCAAGGCCATCGACGGGGAGTGGGAGGCCGCCAAGGCGGCCATGGCAGAGGCCATCGGCTCGGACTTCCCCGTGCCCAGCCAGTACGCCCATCCCGTGGTGCTGGAGCGGATGATCCGGGTGATCCGGGAGGGCCGGGCCCAGACCGTGCCCCAGGCGTTCGAGGTCATGAAAAAGGACCTGAAAGCCCTCAATTCCTCCGTCCAGGTGGAGCAGGAGGAATATGACGAGGTGGTCCTCATCAAGCCCCTGTTCCTGCTCTGCAATTACGAATGAGCCGGTATTTGGTCAGCGGGTGCCTTTTGGGGCACAACTGCAAGTATAACGGCGGCAACAACGACAACGCCGCCGTCCATGCCTTTTTGGCGGACAAGGACTATGTGGTCTTCTGCCCGGAGCGGGCCTCCGGCCTGCCGGCCCCCCGGCTGCCCAGCGAGATACGGGGTGAAGGGGTCTATAGCAGCGCGGGGGACGATGTGACGGCGGAGTTTCGCGCTGGGGCGGAAAAGGCCCTGGCTTTCTGCCAAGACCACGGCGTGACGCACGCCGTATTGAAAGCCCGGAGCCCCTCCTGCGGGGTCCACGCCGTCTACGACGGGACCTTTTCGGGCACGGTGATCCCCGGCATGGGCGTCACGGCCTGTCTGCTCCAAGAAAACGGCATAGAGCTTCTGGACGAAGAGGATATCGAAAAAGGCGCGGTGTGACCCGCGCCTTTGATGTTCTATCAAGTTTTACGGTTCCGGGGTGGGCTGGATGTTATCGTTGAACGTTTCCGTTGCCATAGGGGTCCCCTCCGCCACGGAGGCGGCGATGGCAAGCATCCCGTCCGCGTCCAGACCGGCGCCGGAGCCCTCCATGTAGCTCTCCATCCAGAACAGCAGATCCCGCTCCGCGTCGTACCACACCGCCCGGGTGGACAGGCCGTTGGCCGCCACCACGAAGCCCTCACAGCCGTTGATCTCCGTCAGGGGGTAGTCCTTGCCCGCGTAGTACGCCACCGCGTCGCGGAAAGCGTCCTCCGTCACGGACTGGGTCCGGCCCTCGTCCGCGTAGAACCGGTAGTATTCCAGGTTCATGCTGGCCATGGTGTCCTGATCGAACCAGACCTGGCTCACCTGGTCGTAGCCGTCCAGCTCCGTCCAGACCATGCCGTGGCCCTGGTGGCCCACGGTGAACATGTTGGCGTAGCCCTCCGGCATGTCGGCGTTGTAGGAGCCCAGTTCCTCCAGCAGGGTATCGGTGGTCGCCTCCATGTCGGCGTTGTCCTCTTCATACGCCGCCTGGGCAGCCTCATTATCGGCCATCATCTGCCGGCGCAGGGCCGTCACTTTCTCGCCGGTCTCCGGGTGGGCCGTGCCGTCAAACCGGTCCGCCAGCACGTCGAAGCCGATGCAGTCCGCGATGGATTCCACCTCCGCCTTGGTGACGGCGGGGGGCAGGAATGCCTGCTGATGCCGGATGTGCTCCTGGCGATGGGACTCCCACTGTTCCTCCAGCTCCTCTTCCGTGTATTCCATATCGGGTATCTGGGAGAGGGCGTTCATATACACTTCTTTCTCCTGCTCCGTGAGCTGCGGGTCCGTATCAGGGTCGTAGCTGGGGGCGCTGCCCGCCGCCAGGCTCACGTCGATATAGGCCCCGTCGGTCTCCGCCAGCATCTCCGCCTCGTTGGCGGTCAGGATCAGGTCCACGGTGACGCCGCTGGCAGTGGTGTAGCTCCATTCGTCGTAGCTCTGGCTCAGATCGATGGTGCCGGAGATGGTGGAGAAAGAGCCCTTGGCGCTGACGAACACCGTCATGTCCACCGCCCGGCCGTCGGACAGGACCACCCGCCGGCCCTCGTCCTTGAAAGTGCCGTCGTCGTAGATGTAGCCGTTGGAGGCGCCCGCCACCGCGTCGGTGTAGAAGCTCTCCGTGCCCAGGGCGTCGTACAAGGTCGCGGTCTTGTCATAGCCCGCCATGGTGGTATGCAGCGTCAGGCCGTATTTTTCCATGATGGCGTCCAGGGCGTCCGCCTGCTCCGGTAGGCTGCACCCATAGAGCTGGTGGCTCAGGTCCACCTCGGTGTAGCTGTCGTCCACGCCCATGGCGGCCCAGTCCACCGGGTTGGCCGTCTGCCATGCCTCCCATTCGGTGAAGGCCTTGTACTCCGGCGTGCCCTGGTAGCCTACCAGGGAGATGCGGCTGCGGGGGGATACTTGCTCCGCCGCTTCCTCCGGGGCGGCCGGGTCTTGCTGAATGACCTCGTAGGGGGCCGGCTGGTCGATCACGTACTGGTCGATGACCAGCTCGTACACCGCATAGGCCGTCACGCTCAGCAGCACGGTCAGCGCCGCCGCGATCAGCAGGATACGGCCCAGCTTCCGTGTCTTTTTCGTCCTTGTGTGCCGAACCGGGGCGGCGGGCGTCTGTCCGCTCCGCTCCCGGACCAGGGCCAGCACCCGCTCCGGGTCGGTCACGCCCGGGTCCGTCAGGGTCAGGGTCTCGTCCCCCAGGCCCTCCATCAGGTCGGATATATTAAATGTCATAGCTCGTCTCTCCTTTCTCAAGCCGCTGTCGCAGAGCCTCCCGGCCCCGCTCCAGCCGCTTGCGCACGTTGGCGGCGGTCAGACCCAGCGTGTCCGCAATGGCCGCGCTGCTCTCGCCGTAATAGTAGTGGCGGATGAATATCTCCCGGTCTGGCGGGCCCATGGCCTCCACGGCTTGGCGGAGGGCCTGTTTCGCCTCCCGCTCCAGCACGGCCCGCTCCGGCCCGTCCGCCGTCAGGGTCAGCTCGTCGTATTCCAGGGCCTGGGAAAGCCCCGCCCGCTTCAGCCAATTCAACGTCCTGGTCCGGGCTATGGCCCCCAGATATCCCTTTGCCTTGTCCGCTGTGGGGTTTTCGCAGTACCGCCAGAGGGTCAAAAATACGTCCGCCGTGATCTCTTCCGCGTCCTGGGCCGTCATGGCCTGGCCCGCCAGGTTCCATACGATGGCGGACACATAGGATGTGTACCGCCGGATGAACCAGGCCAGGCCCGCTTCGTCCCCCTGACGCATCCGATCCAGGGCGGTCTTTTCTGTCAATACCTCGGTCATGTCTGCCTCCTTTTCGAGCGCTCTCGCCTTGATAGACAACCCCCGCGCCCAAAACGTGACAAGGAATGCACCCGTCCCGATACGGTCGAGCGGCGCACAACAGGTTTGAGAGCCAGGACCGGAAGTGTCCCTCGACCCGCATGGTGTTGAGCGAAGCGAAACTGTGCGGGCGAGGGATACTTTCGGACTGGCTCCGATACCAAGATAGAACAGCCCCGTTTGCTTGTACTTTCGCAAAAGTATGATATAATATTCTTTCAGCAAGCGCAAGGAGGCCGACCATGGACAGCAAGCCCTTTAAAGTCGTATCCCCCTACGAGCCCGCCGGGGACCAACCGGAGGCCATCGCGGCGTTGGCGGCCGGTATCGAAAACGGCATAGACGAGCAGGTCCTGCTGGGGGTCACTGGCTCCGGCAAGACCTATACCATGGCAAAGGTCATCGAAAAGGTCCAGCGGCCCACCCTGGTGCTGGCCCACAACAAGACCCTGGCCGCCCAGCTTTGCGCCGAGTTCCGGGAGTTTTTCCCGGAAAACGCCGTGGAGTACTTCGTCAGCTACTACGACTATTACCAGCCGGAGGCCTATATCCCTCACACGGACACGTTCATCGAAAAGGACGCCTCCATCAACGACGAAATAGACCGGCTGCGGCTGTCCGCCACCGCGTCGCTTTTGGAGCGGCGGGACGTGATCGTGGTAAGCTCCGTCAGCTGCATCTACGGCCTGGGCGAGCCGGACGACTTCGCCGCCATGATGGTATCTCTGCGGGTGGGGCTGGAGCTGCCCATCGACCAGCTTTTACGCAGGCTGGTCAACATCCGCTACGAGCGCAACGATATCGCTTTCGAGCGCAACAAGTTCCGGGTCCGGGGGGACACGGTGGAGATCTGGCCCGCCTATTGGAAGGACACCGCTTTGCGGGTGGAGTTTTTCGGGGACGAGATCGACCGCATCAGCGAGATCAACGTGGTCACCGGCACGCCCATCCGCAGATTGACCAACATCCCCATCTGGCCCGCCAACCACTACGTGACCACCAAGGAGAAGATGGAGCAGGCCATCGTGGAGATCCGCAAGGAGCTGGACGAGCGGGTGGCCTGGTTCGAGCAGAACGGCAAGCTCCTGGAGGCCCAGCGCATCGCCCAGCGGACCCGCTACGACATCGAGATGATGCAGGAGCTGGGCTACTGCTCCGGCATAGAGAATTATTCCCGGATCATCTCCGGCCGGGCCCCGGGCAGCGCCCCTATGACGCTGCTGGACTACTTCCCCAAGGATTTCATCCTCTTCGTGGACGAGAGCCATGTGACCCTGCCCCAGGTCCGGGCCATGTACCGGGGAGACCGGAGCCGGAAAGAGACCCTGGTGGAATATGGCTTCCGGCTGCCGTCGGCTTTCGACAACCGGCCTTTGAAATTCGACGAATTCAACCAGCGCATCCACCAGGCCGTCTACGTGTCCGCCACCCCGGGGGAATATGAGCGCAGCCGGGCCGGGCAGGTGGCCGAGCAGGTGATCCGGCCCACGGGGCTGCTGGACCCGGCCATAGAGGTCCGGCCCGTGGAGGGGCAGATCGACGATCTGATCGGGGAGATCAACGCCCGGGTGGCGAAAAACCAGCGGACTTTGGTCACCACCCTGACCGTCCGCATGGCGGAGGACCTGACCGCCTACCTCACCGACGCGGGCATCCGCTGCCGGTACCTGCACCACAACATCTCCGCCATCGAGCGGATGGAGATCATCCGGGACATGCGCCTGGGCCGGTTCGACGTGCTGGTGGGCATCAACCTGCTGCGGGAGGGCCTGGACCTGCCGGAGGTGTCGCTGGTGGCCATTCTGGATGCGGACAAGGAGGGCTTTCTCCGGTCCGAGACCAGCCTGATCCAGACCACCGGCCGGGCCGCCCGGAACGCGGAGGGCCTGGTGATCATGTACGCGGACACGGTGACTCCCTCCATGGCCGCCGCCATCGCGGAGACCGAGCGCCGCCGGGCCAAGCAGCAGGCCTTCAACCAGGCCCACGGCATCGTGCCCCAGACCATCATCAAGAGCGTCCGGGACCTGGTGGACCTGTCCGCTGGGGACGAGGTCAGCGTGACCAACGAGGCGGGGGTAAAGATGACCGCCGCCGAGCGGAAGGCGGAGATCGAAAAGGTGGAAAAGCAGATGCGCAAGGCCGCCCAGATGTTGGAATTCGAGTACGCCGCCGTCCTTCGGGACCGGCTCATCCAGCTCCGGGGCGAGAAAGAAAAATAACCGGCACGCATCTGCGCTGTAAAAAGCGTGCCGCCCCGGGAAAGACGGACAGCAGAAAAGGCCCCCTGTCGTAGGAGAATGACTACGACCGGGGGCCTTGCCATGAGCAAACGAAGCTGCTCGCATGTATGCGACAAGACGGATGGCTACCGCCTTTATTTGATCTTTGTCGCCTTTTGACTGTTTGTCTCCGAGATGATGTAGTGGGGCCGGCGCTTTGTCTCCATGTAGGTCTTGGACAGGTACTGGGCGATGATGCCCAGGCAGAAAAGCTGCAGCCCGCCGATGAAGATGATGACGCAGATCGTGGAGGCCCAGCCGGCCACCGGGTCGCCAAAGATCAGCTTGCGCACCACCACGAACACCAGCATGATAAAGGAGAAGGCGGTCATGAAAAGGCCGAACAGCGACACGAAGCTCAGCGGCGCCTGGGAGAAGCTGATGACCCCGTTCAGGGCGTATTTCAACAGGCTCCAGAAGCTCCATTTCGTCTCGCCGGCCACCCGCTCCACATTGTCATAGGCCAGCCAGCGGGTACGGAAGCCCACCCAGCTGAAGATACCCTTGGAGAAGCGGTTATACTCGCTCATGGACACCACCGCTTGGGCCATATCCCGGGTCATCAGGCGAAAGTCCCGGGCGCCGTCCACGATGGGGGTCTCGCTGATTCGGTTGATGATTCGGTAAAAAAGCCTTGCGAACCAGCTGCGTACCGGCGGTTCGCCGGCCCGGGTGACCCGCCGGGTGGCCACGCAGTCATACTCCCCGCCCTGCAATATCGCCAGCATCTCCGGCAGCAGGGACGGGGGGTCCTGCATGTCCGCGTCCAGCACGCCCACATAGTCGCCGTCGGCGTTGCAAAGCCCCGCGTACATGGCCGACTCCTTGCCGAAATTCCGGGACAGGGAGAGGTATGTGACGCGGCTGTCCTTTTCCGCCAGCTCCTTCATGACGGCCAGTGTGCCGTCCTGGGAGCCGTCGTCCACCAGCAGCAGCTCGTAATCGCAGTCCATGCCCGCCAGCACGGCCGTGCACTCCCGGTAGAGGATCGGAAGAGCCTCCTGCTCATTGAAGCAAGGGACGATCAGCGAAAGGCGCATAGGCTGTCCTCCTTTTCAGTGCTCCCTGTGGGCGTCCAGCCCCACAGTGGTGGAAATGATGTACCGGTGCCGGCCTTTCACTTCCTCGTAGATCTTGCCGATGTAGCCGCCGATGATGCCAAGGCTGAGCATCACGATGGCGCCCACGATCAGCTCGATGAGTATCACGGTGGTGAAGCCCTCCAGCGCCCGATGGGTCAGGTAACCCACCAGGCTGTTCACCCCCAGCACCACGGCCAGTATGAGAAACAGCACACCCAGGCCGGTCACGATGTGCAGGGGGGTGGTGGTGAAGGAGACGATGTTGGTGAGGGCGTACTTCACCAGCTTCGAGGTGGACCATTTGCTCTGGCCGATCTCCCGCTCCTGTACCTGAAAGCCCACGGCGGCGGTTTTGAAGCCCACCCAGCTGGACAGGGCCCGGAAGAACGTGTTCCGCTCCGGCAGAGAGACGATCGCGTCCACGGCCCGGCGGTCCAGGAGCTTGAAATCCGACGCCCGGGACATGTCCAGCTTCATGGCCGCGCTCATGAATTTATAAAACAGCGCCGCCATGCCCTTATAAAGGACGTTCTCCCTGCCCCGGTCCTCTTTCACGCCCTCGATGACCTCAAAGCCCTGCTCCCACAGCCGGTACATCCGCACCAGGGCCTCGATGGGGTGCTGCAGGTCGCAGTCCATCACCGCGCAGCAGTCTCCCGCCGCGGCGGACAGGCCCGCGAAGATGGCGGCCTCCTTGCCGAAATTCCGGGAAAACCGCAGGCCCCGGACCATATCCCAGGCCCCGGCGGCGGCCTGGATCTCGTCCCAGGTGCCGTCGGCGGAGCCGTCGTCCACAAAATAGACGGCGGCGAAAATATGCTCCGCCTCCATGGCCTGGCGCAGGGCCTGGGCCGTGCGGCTTATGTTGCCCGCCTCGTTATAGGCGGGGATGATGATGGATAAGGTCTCTTTTTTCTCGCTCATATCCTCACATCTTCCTTTGCCAGATGATGGTCACCAGGTGTCGATGGGAAGCTTTTGCAGGTACCGCCGGAGCATGTCGAAGGCGTGGTTGGCGGCGGACTGCCGGACCCGGACCCGGCCGGAGCCCAGATGGAGCTCACGGACCCACACGGTATCCGCGTCCGCCAGACCCACGAACACCGTGCCAACGGGGTGGACCCCGTCTCCGTCGGGCCCGGCCAGGCCCGTGGCGGAAAGACCCACGTCCGCGCCCACGGCTCTGCGGACCCCCTGGGCCATGGCGGCGGCCACCTCATAGGACACCGCGCCCTTTTCGGCGATCAGGGCCGGGTCGATGCCCAAAAGGGCCGCTTTGACTTCGTCGCAGTAGGTGACGGCCCCGCCCCGGAACACGGCGGACGCCCCCGGCAGGGCGGTGAACCGCTCTCCGATCAGGCCGCCGGTCAGGCTCTCCGCCGCCGACAGGGTCATGCCCCGGCCCGTCATGATCTCCAGGCACAGGGCCTCCAGGCTGTCCACGTCTACGCCGTAGATCTTGTCCCCCAGGACCGCTTTTACCTTTTCCACCACCGGCTCACACAGGGCTTCCGCCTCCGCCTCCGTGGCCGCCTTGGCGGTGGCCCGCAGCATCACCTCGCCGAATTTGGCATAGGTGGCGAGAGAGGGGTTGGCCATGTGCTCCATCTCCGAGCGGAACAGGGCCTCGATGGCGCTCTCGCCCATGCCGAACACCCGGATCTGCCGGGAGAAGATCACGTCCGCCGAAAGGCTTCTTATGTAGGGCGCGGCGCAGGCCCGGAACATGGGCAGGCACTCCCGGGGCGGGCCCGGCAGCATGATCACATGGACCCCGTCGGCCTCGAAAGCGCAGCCCGGGGCGGTGCCCCATTCATTGTGGAACACCGTGCACCCCTCCGGCAGGTAGGCCTGCTGGAGGTTGTTGTCCGTGTACGGGCTGGTCCCGTTGCGGGCAAACCAGTCCTTTAAAAAATCCGCCTCGTCCTGATGCAGCTCCAGCTTCCGGCCGAAGGCCTCCGCCAGCACGTTTTTCGTCAGATCGTCGTAGGTGGGCCCCAGGCCCCCGGTGGTGACGATCAGGTCCGCCCGCTGCCGGGCGATGGCCACCGCGTCCGCCAGCCGGGCCGGGTTATCGCCCACCACCGTGTGCCAGAACACGTTCACGCCCAGTCCCGCCAGCAGCTGGGACAGGTCCGCCGCGTCGGTGTTCACCGTGTTGCCCAGCAGCAGCTCCGTGCCCACGGCCAGTATCTCACAGTTCATATATGCGCCTTTCTCAAAACGCGAAGTTGCCGCCCACGAACACCGGCACTTCCTTGCCGTCGTGGGTGGTCCCCATGATGGACAGGTCCTCCGTGCCCACCATGAAGTCCACATGGTTGATGGACTGGTTCAGGCCCGCGACCTTCTGCTGTGTCTCATCCATGTCCGCCCCGCCCTTGACACAGGTGGCGTAGGCGGAGCCGAAGGCCAAATGGCAGGAGGCGTTCTCGTCAAAGAGCGTCTCAAAAAACAAAATGCCCTTTTTGCGAATGGGGCTGTCGTAGGGCACCAGGGCCGCCTCGCCCAGGTAGTGGGACCCCTCGTCCAGGTCGATGGAGTGGCGCAAAATGTCCAGACCCTGCTTTGCGTGCACGTCCACGATCCGGCCGCCCGCAAAGTCCAGATAGAAGTCCTTTACCAGGTTGCCGTCCAGGGCCAGGGGCATGGCCGCGTAGACCCGGCCGTCCACCCCGTCCCAGCGGGGAGCGGTGAAGATCTCCTCCGTGGGGATGTTGGCCACGAAGCGCACGCCCTCCGCCGTGTCCTCCGCGCCGCCCTCCCAGACGTGGTTTTCCGGCAGCTTCACCGTCAGGTCCGTGCCAAGAGAGTTGGTGTAGTGCAGGGAGACGAAGTTATAGTGATTCAGCGTCTCGCACCGGCGGGCGGTGGCGTCCACATGCTCCCGCCAGCGCTCCACGGCCTGACCGTCGCCGGTCACCCGGCATACGTCGAAGATGGCGTCCCACAGCGCGTCGATGGCCGCTTGGCCTTTCAGGTCCGGGAATGCCTTTCCCGCCCAGGCGGGGGTGGGGTACGCGCCGATGGACCACTGGAACTTTCCCGCGTCCATGGCGTGATAATAGGCCTTGCTGCTCTCTCCGGCCACCCGCTGCCAGGTCTGGATACGCTTGGGCTCCACGCCCTTGAGCATTTCCGGGTCCGAGCCGATGATGGCCAGATTGGGAGCCCCCTTTTCCAGCAGCCAGTCAAGCTTGGCCTTCAGATAGGCGGGATACTCGCCGAATACGGCCTCGTCCGCCCGCAGGTATTTCATCCGGGCCAGCTCGTCGTCGTTCCAGTCCACCACCACCTCCCGGGCGCCCCGGTCGTAGCAGGCGGCGGCGCACAGCCGGGCCAGGGGCGCGCAGTCCACAGGACAGGAGATACGGGGGGTCTGTCCAGGCTGGACGTTCATGCCCACCTCCACCAGCAGGCGGGCGTATTCTTGCAGTTTCGCGTCAAAATTTTTGATCATAAGTCAGTATCCTATCTTCACAAATTCCACGCCGGCCACGGCCTCCGCCACCAACGCGTCCACGTCCAGGGCGGCCTCCGCCTCCCGGACCTTTCGGAGCTTGGGGTGAGTGCAGGGGTGCCGGGGGGTGAACACGGTACAGCAGTCCTCGTAGGGCAGGATGGAGGTCTGGAACGTGCCGATGCGCTCGGCGATGGCGATGACCTCTTTCTTGTCCATGCCCACCAGGGGCCGCAGCACGGGAAAGTCCGCGCAGTCCTCTGTGGCGGCCATGGCCTCCATGGTCTGGCTGGCCACCTGGCCCAGGCTCTCCCCGGTGACGATGGC
>CANRBG010000024.1 GCA_947628805.1 uncultured Oscillospiraceae bacterium
CATGATGGGCGACTACGTCCGGGACAAGGACGCCGTCACCGCCTCCATGATGATCGCCGAGATGGCCGCCCACTACTATCAAATGGGCATGACCCTGCTGGACGCCCTGGACGCACTGTATGAAAAATATGGCTGCTTCGTGGAAAAGACCGTCAACGTCTACATGGAGGGCGTGGACGGACCGGACCGGATGGCCGCGCTGATGGCGAAGCTGCGCACCGATCCCCCCGCGGAGCTGGCGGGCCAGCGGGTGGTCCGGGTCCGGGATTACAAGGACGGCACCGTATCCGTGCCCGGCTTGGGAGCCGTGGACCGCACGCCCATTTCCGGGTCCAACGTCCTGTATTTCGAACTCGAAAACGACACAAACTTTATCATCCGTCCCTCCGGCACGGAGCCGAAGATCAAGATCTACATCCTTGCCAGAGGGAAGGACCGGGCCGAATGCCAGGCCCGGACCGACGCCTGCGCCGCCGCGGCGGAGGCTTTGGGAAAGGAGTAAAGCGCACTCTATGAAAAAAATTCTCAGCATCCTTCTCGCGCTGTGCATGCTCGCGTGCCTGACCGTCCCCGCCCTGGCGGTATCGGAGGGCCAGGAGCGGGTGGTCATCGGCGCGAACCTGACAGACGATCAGATCCTCTCGGTCTACACCCAGTTCGGTCTCACCCGGGGCAGCGTGACGGAGCTCACCGTCACCAACGCCGAGGAGCGGACCTACCTGGAGGGGCTGGTCAGCGAGGACGTCATTGGCCACAACAGCATCTCCTGCGTGTATATCCGCACGCTGCCCGCGGGCTCCGGCCTCACCGTGTCCACCAACAATATAACCTGGTGCACGCAGGATATGTATAAGGCCGCTCTCATGACTGCGGGCGTGTACGACGCGGAGGTAAAGGTGGGCGCGCCTTTTGGTGTGTCCGGCACCGCGGCCCTGACGGGCATCTATAAGGCTTACGAGAGCATCACCGGCGTACAGCTCCAGCAGGAGAACAAGACCGCCGCCACCGACGAGCTGGTCATCACCGCCGAACTGGCGGACCAGATCGAGGACGTGGACGCGGTTGCCATCGTCAACGAGCTGAAGCTGATCCTGGACGAGACTCAGACCATGACCGACGACGAGCTGCGCAGCCAGATCGACCAGATCGCCTCCCAGTACGGCTACAGTCTGAACGACACCATGGTGGGCCAGCTTGTGAGCCTGTGCAGGACCCTGGAGGGGCTGGACACCACCCAGCTCACCGAGAAGGTGGAGCAGTTCAAGTCCACCCTGTCCAGCGTGGCCCAGTACGCCCAGCAGGTCCAGGGCTTCGGCGCCAAGCTCTCCGCCGTCTTCGACAGCATCAAGGGCTTCTTCCAAAACCTCTTCAATTAAGTCGTTTGAAATGACAGCCGCCGGGGTGACCCGGCGGCTGTTCTGTTTTTATTTGATGTCTGTGGCCGCGCCGATGAACAGCGGTACGTTATGGGCGCAGTCGATGAGCATATAGAGGAAGGGTCTGTCCAGATGGACCTGTTCCATGGGCCCCATCATGGACGTGGTGCGTATCTCCACGGCGGTGGCGGCCCCGGCCTGGGTCCCCTTCTCATCCACCTGGATAAAGATCTTGTGCAGCACTCTATCAATACACAGGTCCCCGGGGGCAGCCTCCGCCAGCCGGGAGAAGTCCGCCCTGGCGGCGTCAAAGGCGTCCGCGATCCCCATGGCCTGCAGCGCCCCGTTCAGCGTGGCGCCGTATTCAGCGGAAAACCTGGGGATGGCCGCATCCACCGCCACGTCCTCCCGGACCGATGCCAAGATCTGCCGCACCCGCTCCCCCGTCAGGGAGACCGCGTAATCCGCCAGATCCACGCCCTGATCCGGCAGCAGGGCCGCAAAGGCGTAGTTCCGGTCTTTGTAATACTTCAAAAAGCCCTTGGCGTTCTCGTCCTGCAAAAACGCCCGCTCCTGGGAGAACATCATCTCCGTCTCCCGGCTCTGACCGTCCCGGGCGGTGAAGGTCCCCGGCTGGATCTGGTCCTCGCTGTAGATCTCCTCCCACTCCCCGTCAAAGGCCAGGGCGTTGACCAGCACCATCACCGCGCCGGGAGAAAGCTCCTCTACGATCTGGTCTACCCGGCCGGCGGTATTATCCTTCACCCAGGCGTTGATCTGGTCCGCGGTGGACCCGTCAAAGGGTGCGGATCGGACCGCCGCTTCGTAGTAGTCGGCGTTGACCTGCAAAAACTCCGCTTGGACGTTCAGGCCCGCATCGGTGTTGAACCAGATGCCGTTGGCAAGAGCCGTCCTGCCTCCGTCCTCCGCCGGCAGACCGTCCCGGTAGGCCAAAAGCGCCTCGTTCAACTTGTCCAGGGGCAGGCCAAATGCCGCCTCGAACTGGGCCAGGGTATCCCCATCCGCACCGTTGGCGGTCATGGCCAGAGCCGACAGCACCGAAAGGGGCGACACCAGCGTGTTGGCCCCGCCGTCAAAGCATTTCTGAAAAAGCGTCACGCCGAAATCCGCCACCGCGCCGATCTCCTCTCCCACAGGCGCGCCGCCGCCGGACACCTGGGCGGATATGCCCTCCATCAGGTCGCCTCCCTGGGATTGCTCCGCCGTGGGAGGCGGCTCCGTGGCCGATGGGGATTTCGCCCCACAGCCGGCCAGCAGCGACAGCAGCAGCGATATGGCAAGGATACGTCTCATTCTGCTCCCTCCTTTTTCCTTATTCTACCCCATAGCGCTCCATAATTGCAAATAAAGTTCCCGGAAGCAGTGCTTCCGGGAGCTTTGCCGATTATTTACTTTATCTCCAGCTCCACGCTGCCGGTGAAGTGGTCAAATTCCAAATTAAAATAGTTGCTGCCGGGGGCCAGATAGGCGGTTTCGGTGAAGGCGCCCGCCCCGTCGGCCAGGACCACGGGCTCGTCCGCCCCGCAGGTCCAGACCAGCTTCGCGCCTCCGTCGCCTTTGATGGTCACCGTCACCTTGACATGCTCCTGGTCCCGCTTTTCCAGCATGGTGCCCCCAAAGGGATGTTCCTCCCCGGTGAAGTCCTCGTACTCGGCCGAATAGGTGCCGGTATATTTGTCCGCGCCGAATGTCCGCTCCCCTTTCAGGGTCAGGCTGCCGTCCAGGCCGATGTTCCCCGCCGCGGCCACCAACCCGCCGTATACATCCAGCATCTCGTCCTTGCTGCACCCGGGCAGCAGCGTCCCCGCCAGCAGCAGGACCGCGAACACAAAAGCCGTTATCTTTGCCATGCCGCGCCTCCTTTCACATGCTCACCATCCGGTAATAGGTCCGGGCGGTGAGGGCGTATACCACGGCGTACAGCGCGGCGAAAGCGCCGAAACTGCCCAGCACACACCACAGGTAAAAGTCCGTGCCCACCAGGTTGAACAGGCCCAGCACCCGGTTGATGATGGGAAAGGCGAAGCCCGTGTGCAGCCCCGCCGTCACCAGCGGCAGGAAGAACACGATCAGCACCTGGGCCTGGATGGTCCGCTTCACCTCCAGCCGGCTCATACCCACCTTTTGCATGATCTGGAATCGCTCCCTATCGTCCCGGCCCTCGCTCATCTGCTTGTAGTAGATGATCAAAATAGCCGCCATGGTGAACAGCAGCCCCAGGAACATGCCAAGGAAGAAGAGGCTTCCGTACAGGCTCACGAAGTCCTGCCGCTCCCAGGCCCGGCACTCGTAGGTGCCCTCCAGGTCCGAGCTTTCGTCCTCCAGCGCCTCATTCCAGGCCGCCCGAACGGCCAGCCGGGCATTGAGCGCCGTTTCCTCATCATGGCCGGCCACGTCGAAGCCGTAAAACCGCTGCATGGTATAGAGCCCATCCACCCGATACTGCTCGGACGACCTGACGTCCTCCGAGGCCATGGCGGCGGCCAGGCCCGTCAGGGCCTCCCTGTCCGGTACCACGATGTAGCAGGTGCTTGTCAGGTTGGCGGTCATCAGCCCGTACCGGACCATATCCTCCACCTGCGCCTTCACAGTATAGGTCCTGCCCAGAAGTTCCAAAGTGTCCGAACCGTATTTCATCCGCTCCACCTTCAGCAGGATCTCCCCGGGCGCCAGCTCATAGTCCTGTCCGGTGACGGCGTTATAGTCGGCCAGGTCCAGCACCAGCACATCGCACAGCGTGCTCTCCGTATTGAAAGTATAGTCCGTGGTGACATCCAGCCCGCCGGGCCGGCTGTAGGCGGCGAAGTTTACATAACTATACTCCGCCTCATTCACCGGCACGATGCCCGCCTCCGCCACGGCCCTTTTGGTCAGGGCGACGGTGGCCTCGTCGCTGTGGGAGATGTTCATGTCGTAGGGATATCGCTCGATAAGGGCTCTGTCCATGCCCAGCATGAGGCACGAGGTACCGGAGATCATCACCAGCACCATGGTGGACAAAATGCAGATGTTGGCAAGGCCCACGGCGTTTTGCTTCATCCGGTACATCATGCCGGAAACGGCTGTAAAGTGGCGGGTCTTATAGTAATAGCGCTTATTTTTCTTCAAGAGCTTCAAAAGGGCGATGCTTCCGGCGGTGAACAGCAGGTATGTGCCCACGATCACCAGCACCACCGCCACGAAGAACAGGAACATGGCCTGGATGACATCGGTGGTGGTGACGGCGATGTAATACCCCGCCGCCAGACATCCGGCACCCAGGAGGGCCAGCAGCCATTTGGCCCTTGGCTCCCGCTCGCCGGCGTGCTCGGCCTGCAGAAGCTCCACCGGCCGGGCCACGTATACCTGCCGGATGCTGTAAAGGAAGATCAGCAGAAAGATGCCCCCAAATAAGGCCGCCGTGACGCCGATCACCACCAGCAGCAGCCTGGGACCGGCAAAAAAGCCCATGGGCGGCGCGATGCCAAGGATCTTCGCCACCACCAAAAGCAGCAGCTTTGTAAGCGCCACGCCGAAGAGAAGCCCCAGCCCCAGGCTGATCAGGGCCACGTAGACCGTCTCATAGCCGATGACCCGGGCCAGGTGCTTTTTCTCCAGCCCCAGCACGTTGAAAAGGCCGAATTCCCGCTTGCGCCGCTTGATGAGAAAGCTGTTGGTGTAAAAGATGAAGATCACCGCGAACAGGCCCACCACGACCACGCCGTAGCGGATCACCACCTGGATGGTGGTGGCCCCGGTCATGGATTCCAGGCTGGGGCTCACCGACAGGGCCAGGATGATGAAGAACATGCACACCGTCAGCACGCAGGCCAGGATGAAGGGCCCGTAGGACCGGGCGTTTTTCCGCAGGTTCCGCCGGGCCAGCCGGGCGAGGAATTTACTGTTCATGGCTCTCCCCTCCCGTTGCCAGCAGGGTCAGGGTGTCCGCGATCTTCTGGTACATCTGCTCGTTGGCGGCCTCGCCCCGGTAGATCTGGTGGAACAGCTCCCCGTCCTTGATGAAGATCACCCGCCCGGCGTGGCTGGCGGCCTTGGTGGAGTGGGTGACCATCAAAATGGTCTGGCCCTCCCGGTTCAGCTGGGCGAAAAGGTCCATGAGCCCGTCGGAGGACTTGGAGTCCAGCGCCCCGGTGGGCTCGTCCGCCAGCAGCAGCTTGGGCCCCGTGATCACCGCCCGGGCCACGGCTGCCCGCTGCTTCTGGCCGCCGGAGACCTCGTAGGGGTACTTGTTCAAAACGTCCGTGATGCCCATCTTCTGGGCGATAGGCTGCAGCCGCTGGCTCATCTCCACATAGTTCTTGCCCGCCAGCACCAGGGGCAGGAAGATGTTGTCCCGGAGATTGAATGTGTCCAGCAGGTTGAAGTCCTGAAACACGAAGCCCAGGCTGTCCCGCCGGAAGGCGGCCAGCTCGTTTTCCTGGATGCCGGTCAGGTCCCGGCCCTCCAGCAGCACCCGGCCGCCGGTGGGTTTGTCGAAGGCCGCCAGCATGTTCAAAAGGGTGGTCTTGCCGGAGCCAGACTCGCCCATGATGGCAACATATTCCCCCTGCTCCACGGAAAAGGACACATTGGATAAAGCTTTCACCTGGCTGGCCCCGAAGCGGCCCGTATAGATCTTTCCCAGGTTTTCTACTTCCAGGATCGTCATAGTCGTTCCCTCCTTTTGCGCCCTTATCATAGCAAATACCCCCGGAGGCCGAAATCGAATCACGTGACAATTCGGCCCCCGGAGGTGTCAGTTTTGTAAGGTCTATTCCACTTCCACCCTGTCCCGGTGCAGATCCAGATAGAAAGTGCTGCCCGCGCCCGGCTCCGACGCCGCCCACAGCCGGTGGCGGAGCTTTTCCGCCGCCTGCCGGCACAGATACAGCCCCAGGCCCGTGGCGGCCTTGTCGGTCCGGCCGTTGTAGCCGGTGAAGCCCTTTTCAAAGATCCGGGGCAGGTCGGAGGCGGATATGCCGATGCCCGTATCCGCCACGGACAGCACCATCTCCGCCGACACGGATACGGTCACGCCCCCGGCGGCAGTGTACTTCACCGCGTTGTCCAAAAGCTGCTCGATGATGAAGGAAAGCCACTTCTCGTCCGACAGCACCCACGCGTCCGTGCCCTCGTAGCGCAGATAGAGCTTGCGCCGGACGAATTGGGGGGCGTATTTGCGCACCGCCTGGCGGATCACCCCGTCCAGGGCCACGGTCTCGATCCGCAGGTCGCCGGCCCCCTCCCCCAGCCGCAGATAGGTCAAAGCCATCTGGGCGTACTGGCTGACCCGGAAAAGCTCCGCCTCCAGGTCCCGGTGCTCCGGGGTGTCCTCCGCCTGGAGCGTCAGCTGCATGACTGCGATGGGGGTCTTGATCTGGTGGACCCAGGCGGTGAACCAGTCCAGATTCTCCCGCCGGGCCCGGTCCGCCTCGATCGCCAGCGCGTCATAGGCAGTCTTCATCCGCCGGACCATCTCCCGAAAATCCGCCTCCGCCGGGGTCGCCGCCGGGGGCAGGCTCTCCGCAGGCAGGACCAGCAGGTTTTCCAGTGCGGCCCGCCGGGCCAGATGCCCCCGCCGGAAGCGGACATATCCCGCCCCCAGCAGTACGATCCCCGCCAGGGCGCACAGCCCCGCTGCGTACAAAACCGGCTCCGCCGGCACGTCATACAGTTCCAGCACCGCCGCAAAAATAGCCGCGCCCAGCGCGAACGCCCCCATGGCCCAGCCGTTGGACCGGATATAGGCCCCAAAAAGGCCCCGCTCCTTTTTCATCGGCTCACCCCACGATGTAGCCCGCGCCCACACGGGTGGCGATGAAGTCCGGCAGCCCCGCCTCCGCCAGCTTCCGCCGCAGGCGGGTCACGTTCACGGTCAGGGTGTTTTCCTCCACGTAGGCGTCCATCTGCCACAGCCGGGTCATGAGGGTGTCCCGGCTGACCACCTTGCCCTTATTCTCCATGAGGGTCTGCAAAATGCGAAACTCGTTTTTCGTAAGCTCCACCCGCCGTCCCTCGTAGGTAAGGCTGGCGTCGTTCAGATTCAGCACCGCCCCCCGGTGTTCCAGCACCGGGGTCTTGCCGCCCATGCCGTAGGCCCGGCGCAGCACCGCCTGGAGCTTGGCCGTCATCACGTTCAGATCCACCGGCTTGGGCAGAAAATCGTCCCCGCCCATGGTCATGGCCATGACGATGTTCATGTTGTCCGACGCCGAGGATATGAACACCACCGGCACCGTGGATACCCGGCGGATCTCCCCGCACCAGTGATAGCCGTCATAAAAGGGCAGGCCGATGTCCAGCAGCACCAGATGGGGCTCGAAATCCGCAAATTCCCCCATCACGTTCTGAAAGTCTCGCACGCACCGGACCTGGTGGCCCCAGGAGGCGATCTGCCGGCTCATGACCTCCGCCAGAGCCCGATCGTCCTCCACGATCATGATCTTATACATCTCGTCGTCGCTCCGTCACAGCCCGTACAGCTCCGTATACTTCTTCGTGAGATAGTCCGTATAGGCCGTGGGATCGAAGTCGCCGCAGGCGTTTTTCACGATCTCCGCCGGGGTCAGCAGGCAGCCGTATCGGTGGACTTTCTCCTTCAGCCAGGCCGTCACGCCGGACAGGTCCCCCCGGCCCACCGGGCCCCACACGTCCATTTCCTTTTCCATGTTCCTGAGCATCTGCGCGCCGTAGGCGCTGCCCAGGGCGTAGGACGGGAAGTAGCCGAAGCTGCCGCCGGACCAGTGGGAGTCCTGCAAACAGCCGTGGGCGTCGTCCGGCACGTCCACCCCCAGGTATTCTTTATAGAGCCTGTTCCAGGTCTCCGGCACGTCCTTCACGGCCAGCGCGCCCCCGATCAGGGCCTTTTCGATCTCGTAGCGGACCATGATGTGCAGGCAGTAGGTCAGCTCGTCCGCCTCGATGCGGATCAGGGACGGCTCCGCCCGGTTCACCGCCTGCCACATATCCTCCGCCGTCACGTCCGCCAGCTGTTCCGGGAAGAGCTCGCGCATTTTGAGAAAAATGGCCTCGATGAAGGGCCGGGACCGGCCGATGATGTTCTCGTAAAACCGGGACTGGCTCTCATGGACCCCCATGGACACGCCCCCGGCCAGGCAGGTGTAGTCCAGCGCCGGGTCCACGTTCAGCTCATACCGGGCGTGACCGCCCTCGTGGATCACCGAGTACAGGGAGCTTGCCACGTCGTTTTCCTTGTAGTTGGTGGTGATGCGCACGTCCTGGCTGGTGAAGTTCAACGTAAAGGGGTGCTCCGTCTCCCCGATGCCGCAGTGGGCCCGGTCCAGGTCCAGCAGCCCCATGAGATAGTCGGAAAACCGCTTCTGGCCCTCCACTGGATAGGTCCGGCGGAGAAACGCCGTGTCCGGCTGGGGCTTTTCGCCCACGGCCCGGATGAGGGGCACCAGCTTCTCCCGCAGCACGGCGAAGAAATTGTCCAGATAGGCCGTGTCCACCCCCCGCTCGTACTCGTTCAGCAGCGCGTCGTAGGGGGCCTTGTCCGGGTCGTAGTACCCGGCAAACTTCCGATTATACTCCACCAGCTTTTCCAACACCGGCCGGAACAGCTCGAAATCGCTCCGCTCCTTGGCTCGGTGCCACACGTCGTCCGCCTGGTTGGTCAGCATGGCGTAGTCCATATATTCCTCCGCCGGGATCCGGGTGATCTGTCTCACGGCCCGGCCCAGTTCCTCCACCTGCCGGGCGTGGACCCGATCCAGCTCCCCTTTGCGTTCGTCCAAAATGGCCAGCGTCTCCGCCAGGGCCGGGTCGGTCATGATCTTGTGCCGCTCCCCGGCCAGGACCCCCAGGGCCACGCCCCGGCCCTCCGCCGTATCCCGGGGCGCCACCGTGACGCCGTCCAGATACAGTGCGCTGGACGCGGAATTATAGGCAAAAAGCTTCCTCTGCACGGCCTCCAGCCGCCCGATCGCCTCTTTCATCTCCATTAAAAACGCTCCTTTCCCTTATTGTGCCCGGGCATACACCCGGATACCACCCGCCTCCGCCCCGGCGGGCAGATAGGCGGTGAATGCCTCCGGGCCGGGGATGGCCTCGTAGACCGTCCCCCCCACTTCCACATAGACCGCCGCGTCCTCCGCAAGACCCGCCGGCAGCGCACCGGTCAGCTTCACATATCCCTCCATGGTCTTGCCCGGCTCATCCCAGGTGAGCTCGCCCACCACCGGCTCGGCCCCCTCCAGCAGGGACACCTCCCGCGCCGGCACAGGGAACACCGCCGGATACTGCAAGAGGTAATCTAAAGTCCGCTCCGCCAGCTCCACCACTACAAGGGTGGCACTTTGCTGGTTTACATAATCCATTCTGTAGTTATTGACCCGGGAGAAGTAGGCCCGCCCGAAGCTCTGGGCCATATAGGGGTACAGGCTCCGGCCGGAGGAATCCCGGAACATGACAAGGCTCCCGTCTGCCCCGGGGGTTTCCGTCTCGATGGTGGGGTCGTCCGCCGAGCGGAAGTCGCTCAGATAGGAGAACGTGAAACCGGGATCCCAGGAATAGTCCGCCTCCAAAGCGGTCCCGGTGGGATAGAGCATCTCGTAAAGGTCACCGGTGTGATCCCACACCGGCGTGAACGGGCCGGAAAAGTAGTCTGTGTCCTGCCCCGCCGCGGCCAGGATGGCGTCCGCCGCAAGAGCCGCGCCCCGGCTGTGCCAATGGCTGTCCCAGTGCCAGTAAAGTTCCTCGTCCGATGCGGTGAAGACGTCATATAGGTTTACATAATTTACGCCCTGTTCCTCCAGAGCCGCTTCAAGCAGCTCCCGGTTGCCGGGCTGGGCCACGGTCACATAGTCCGGGGCGTGCTCCGGATAGAGGGTGTACTTGCCGCAGGGGACGGTGAACAGAAAGCCCGCGCCCTGGCTGTGGGCGTACTCCTGCATGAGGGCCAGGCTCCTGGCGGCGCACCAGATCTGCCGGGGGGACATCTGGTTGGCATGGGAGATATCGTTGGCCGCCGCGCCGAAGAAAAGCCACCCGTCCGGGCCGATGAGCACGTCGTCGTTGGCGGAGGTGTTGAAAAGGGCCGCCGTCAGCTTGTCCCAGGCGGTGACGGCCTGGAGCCGGCCGAAAAAGCCGCCGCCCATGTAGTTTTGCAGGTCGGACAGCACGTCCGGGTCGAATTTTCCGTCAAAGTCCACCAGCCGGGGCTTGGGGTTGGGGATCTCGTTGGCCGCCGCCGGCGCGGGGCCGGCGATCAGCATGCCCACGGAGGGGACGAGACAGGCCAGGAAAAACACCCCGATGAACAGGCCGTACCAGATCTTTTTCATCGCTCCCCCTCCCTCAGAACTGCAGATAGATGAACGGCACGAAGCCGCTCTGGGCCATGCTCATGACGCACAGGACCGCCAGGACCAGGGCCGCCAAGTAGCTCGCGGGCTCCGCGCATTTTCGCAGCCCCGCCGGGATCGGGTGGTTCTTAGGCAGCACGATCACGCTCAGCACAAGGCCCAGCCCCAGCGCGAAAGTGCTCTGGCCGTTGAGGACCTTTTGCAGCGTCAGGGTCGCCATGGGCGCGAACCGCCAGCCGGTGAACATGGCCGCGAACATCCGGCCGGCCATGCCCATCGACCCGGCCCGGAACAGGACCGTTCCCAGCAATATCACAAGCCAGGTGTAGACCCGCAGCAGGCACCGGCCGCCGAAGCTCTTTTCCAGGCCCTTGGTGCGGATGAAGCCCACGCCCTCCAAGGCGCAGAAAAGCCCGTGCCACAGTCCCCACAGCACATATGTCCAGGCCGCCCCGTGCCACAGGCCCGTCAGCAGCCACACCACCGCCATGGGGATCAGGATGGAGAGCTTGTTGGCCTTTTGCCGGCCGTATTTGGCGGACCATTTCTTATACAGCCGCTGCAGCGGCTTCGTCATGACCAGGGGCATATAGACGTAGTTTCTGAACCAGGCGGTCAGGCTCATATGCCACCGCTTCCAGAAGTCCGTGAGGCCCAGGGCGGTATAGGGCCGGTCGAAGTTCTCCGGCAGGGTGAAGCCGAAGCAATTGCCGATGCCGATGGCCATGTCGGAATAGCCGGCGAAATCGAAGTAGATCTGCACCGCGTAGGCCAGAGCCCCCAGCCAGGCCAGCCGGGCGTCCAGGGCAGGGGCGGCATAGAGCCCGTCCACCACCTGACCGGCCAAGTCCGCGATCAGCAGCTTTTTTGCCATGCCCAGGATGAACCGGCGCAGGCCCCGGGCGGTCCGCTCCGCCGAGCAGGTCCTCTCCCGCAGCTGGGGCGCGGCGGTCTTCCAGGGGGTGATGGGGCCGGACAGGATGGCCGGGAAAAAGGAGATGTACACCGCCACATCCAAAAGGCTGTCCGCCCGGTTTGCGGGCTTGCGCCACACCTCGATCACATAGCTCAGGGCCGTGAAGGTGAAAAAGGATATGCCCAGGGGCAGGGGGATGCCCGCCGGGGGGATGGAGGCGCCGAACAGGGCGTTTATGTTGGCGATGATGAAGTCCAGATACTTGAATACCCCCATCAGAGCCAGGTCAAACGCCACCGCCGCCACGCCCACGGCCCGGCGCCGGCCTTTCCCCTCTAATGAGCCCAGCAGGCGCCCGGCGGCCCAGTTGACCAGCACGGACGCCATCAGCAGCGGCGTGTACGCCAGCTTTCCGAAGCTGTAAAACAGCAGGCTGAACAGCACCAGGACGATATTTCTGCCCTTGATTCCCGGCGTGAGCCTGTACACGGCCCAGGTCAGCGGGAAAAAGGCGAACAGGAAAACCGCGCTGGAAAATACCATAACGCCGCTCCTCCTCTCTGATCACAAAAAAACGCGGGACGGCATGAACCGTCCCACATTTTCAAAAAGCATCGCTCAAGTTCGCCGCCGGAGTGGCGAATCTATTGAGATCGTTTTTTCCGGGGACATGCGCCTCGGAAAAAACTCTTCTCGGCCCGCAAACGTGCGAGCGAAGCGAGTGCGCTGCAGCGGGACGCATCCCCCCTCGCGAAAAAAGCGTTCACGCTTTTTTCGCGACTTTAACACCACTCTTTGTAGCCCTTGTTGTCGTCCTTGCTATCCTCGTTCTCGGGTTTCACATAGGAGACGACTACCCGGCGGTTGGGCTCGGCGCCGGTGGAGCTGGTGGTCACGCCCTCGTAATCCTGCAGGGCGGTGTGGATCACGTGCCGCTCGTAGGAATTCATGGGCTCCAGGGCCATGCTCCGCTTGTACCGGACGGCCTTGTCCGCCATCTTCTCCGCCAGACGGACCAGCGAGTCCTCCCGCTTGGCCCGGTAATTCTCCGCGTCCACGTTGATGTGGGCCCGGCGGTCGGAGCCACGGTTCACCGCATAGTTGGTCAGGTGCTGGATGGCGTCCAGGGTCTCCCCCCGGCGGCCGATGACCGCGCCGATCCGGTCCCCGGTCAGCTCCACATCCAGGCCGCCGCCCTCCCGGGGCGATACGGTCATGTCCGCCTGCACGCCCATGTGGGCCAGCAGACCTTTCAAAAACTTCTCTGCCTGCTCCGCCTGGGTGGGGGCGTCCTTCCAAGCCACATCCGCCGGGCCCGCGCCCACGGGGGTCGGGGCCGGTCTGGGCTGCTTCTCCGCCTTGGGGGCCTGCTTTTCCGCCTTGGGGGCCGGTCTGTCTGCCTTGGGGGCGGGAGTTTCCTGTTTCGGGGCCGGCTTGGGCCCCTTCGCGGGAGCGGTCTGGAGGACTTCATCCGGCGCTTCATAGGTCAGCTTGATGACCGCGTCCACCGCGCCGATGCCGAAAACGCCCTTCTTGCCCCGCTCTACGATCTCGACGGATACGTCGTCCCGTTCAAGGCCCAGCTCCGCCAGGCCCTTGGCGATGGCTTCATCCGCCGTCTTGCCTCGGACTTCCAATGACTTTTGCATATCGTCAGTTTTCCTCCGTATTCTCTTCCGCGGGAGTCTTTTCGTCCTCAGTCACGGGGCTCGTCTCCCCCGCCGGGACCTCCGCCGCCGGCGTCTGGGCCGCCGCGGCCTCGCCGGCAGCGGCCAGCGATTCGTCATACTCCGCGCTCTCCTCCGCCGCGGCCTGGGTCTTGGCCTCGGCCTCGTCGGGGTTAGTGTACCGGTCTGGCACATAGGCCCGGCCACGGGCGTACCGGCGGTCGCCCACCTGGGAGGCCGGGATATCCTCCTCGGCGTCCAGGCCCTTCTTCACACGGCGGGCGGCCCGGGCCTCGGCGGCCTTGCGCTCCACCTCTTTCTGGGCGGCCACGGCGCGCTTGTTCTTTTTGGAGGTGTTCTTGTTCTCCACGGTGGCGCCCTCGGCCTTGAGACGCTCGGTCTCGGCCCGCTTGGCCTCCAGCTCCGCCTCTCTGGCCTTCTCCCGGGCGATCCGGTCCGCGTCCTCCACGTCCAGCTGGCGGTTATATACCTTGTTCAGGATCAGGTCCTGAGCCATGGCAAACACGCTCTGGGCGATCCAGTAGATGCCCATGACGCCGGGCATGGTGAAGCAGATGTAAAGGCTCATGAGGGGCATGAACAGGTTCATGATCTTCATCTGCTGCTGTTGCTGCTCCATCTGTGGGTTGCCCGCGTTGGCGGCTTTCATGGAAAGCCAGCTCAAAAGGGCGCTCAGCACCGGGATCATGAACAGGCCCAGGGCCGGCAGCCACTTGGACGTGTCGCTGAAATCCCAGCGCCAGAAGGAGAACTGGGGCACCTGGCTCAGATCCAGGCCCAGGAACCTATAGCTCAGCTCCTGGAATTTTTCCGAGATGTTCTGGAAAGCCGCCAAGTGGCCCTGGGAGATGAACTCGGACTGGTAGATCTGCTCATAGAACATCGCGCTGCGCCCCGTGGCGAAATTGGCGATGTCATAGCCCAGCTTCTGCAGAAGCTGATAGGCGGCGCCGCCCTCCGCCAGCAGGCTCTCCGGCACGCCCATCATGATGGTCAGCGGGTAGCGGATGGCCTGATAGAGCGCGATCAGGATGGGGAACGGCAGAAAGCTCCACAGGCACCCGCCCATGGGGTTGACGCCCTCTTCCTTATAGAGCTTGGCCATCTCCTGCTGGTACCGCTGCTGGTCGTTGCCGAATTTCTTCTCCAGCTCCTTGAGCCGGGGGGTCATGCGGCTCATGCGCATCATGCTCTTTTTGCTCTTCAGCTGGAAAGGCAGCATGATCAGCTTCACCACCAGGGCAAACAGGATCACGGCCAGGCCGTAGTTGCCCGTCAGGTTGTAAAGCCACAGCATCAGCGCGCCGAACGGCTTTGCGATCGTTTTTAACATACTTCTCTCCTAAATCACGGTACAGGATCGTAAAAATCGTGTTCTCCCCGGTGGAAAGGATGGCAGCGGCAGATGCGCTTGAGCGCCAGCCACCCGCCCTTCCAGGCCCCGTACCGCTCGATGGCGATCAGGGCATACTCGCTGCAGGTGGGGATGAACCGGCAGCATGGCTTGGTCAGGGGGGAGATACGCTTTCTGTAAAAACGCACGATAGCCAGCAGCAGACGTTTCACAACGCCGCCCCCAGCTCTTTGCTTGCAGACAGAAATTCCTTCTCCAGCCGCCGGTATTCCGCCGTGGCAGCCCGTGTACGGGCCACCACCACCAGATCATACCCGGGCCGGAGGCCCTCCTCATGCAGGCGGTATATCTCCCGCAGGCGGCGGCGCACCAGGTTCCGGGTGTGGGCCTTGCCCACCTTGGCCGTCACGGTCAGGCCCAGGCGGCTGGCAGGGCCGCCGGTCCTTCTGGCGTACACCACCAGGCACGGCCGCACCGCGCTTTTACCCTTTCGGTAGACCCTGCGGAAATCCCGGTCCAGCTTCAGGGAGGTCGTGAATCTCACTGTTCCCCACCCAAGCCGGCGGCTTTCAGTAGCTCAGTCTCTTGCGGCCCTTGGCACGGCGGGCGGAAAGCACCTTCCGGCCGTTGCGGGTGGACATGCGCTTGCGGAATCCGTGCTCCTTCTGAGCGTGGATCTTCTTGGGCTGATAAGTCCTCAGCATCTTCTCTCGTCCTTTCTTTTACGTATTACTCATCGCCGGAGGGCCAGGCCGCTCCGCCGTTAGTTGGTAAGCTCAGCAACTTAACTATTATAATATAATAAACCAGGCTCTGTCAACCTAAAATCGCATAGAAAAAACGCCGCCTCCCAGGCGGCGTTTTCCTTATCGCAGTTCAGAACCGGTCGTCCCGGGGCCGCCGGGGCGAGCTGGAGCCGCTGCCCCACTTGACCTTGGGCTCACGCTTATTCAGGATCTTGTTGATATTGCCCCGGTGCCGCCAGATGATCACCACGGCGGTGAACACCGCCAGCGCGCCGGACACGCCCCGCAAATTCTCCGCCGGGATGAACACCCAGGCAGACAGGGCGCCCACCAGGCACCCCACCATCCCGGCCAGGGACACATACTGGGAGAACGCCACCACGATGACGAACACGCCCGTGGCCACCAGGCCCAGCCGCCAGTCCGTCAGCCAGAAGGCCGTCAGGCAGCTCACCACGCCCCGGCCGCCCCGGAGCTGGTTCTGGATGGGATACATCTGGCCCAAGGTCGCGCAGAAGCCGGCGAACAGCTTGCCCACGACCACATAGTTGCCCTCGCCGTTGATGATCAGGGTGATAAGACCGCCGGTGAACACCGCCATCGCGCATTTCAGGATATCCACCACCGTGGCCGCCAGGCCCCAGTTGCCGCCGAATTCATGGGTGAAGTTGGCGTAGGTCACCTTGCCGTTGCCACACTTGCGCAGGTCCTTGTGGAAAACGAAGCGGCTCAGCAGGGAGATGCCGCTCACCGCGCCCAGCACATAGGAAATCACGGCGATGAGGATGAAAAGCAGTGGGATCATTCGTTCTCTCCTTTCTGACGGATCGTCAGCCGCACCGGCGTACCCTCCAGACCGAAGGACGCCCGGATGCGGTTTTCGATGTATCGCTGGTAGGAAAAATGGAACAGCTCCTTGCTGTTGCAAAATACGACGAAATGGGGCGGCTTCACGCCGGTCTGGGTCATGTAGTACACCTTCAGCCGGCGGCCCTTGTCCGTGGGGGGCTGCTGCCGGGCCTGGGCGTCCGCCAGAAGGTCGTTGAGCCGGCCGGTGGAGATACGCATAGACGCCTGCTCATTGGCGGCGTTTATCATATCAAATATACGCCCAGTTCGCTGTCCCGTCAAGCACGAGATGAATTCAACAGGCGCATAATCCATGAAAGACAGGTCCTGTTTGACCCGCTTGCGCATCTCGGCCATGGTATTGGTCTCTTTCTCCACCAGGTCCCACTTATTGACCACGATGATGCTGGCCTTGCCGGCCTCGTGAGCCAGGCCCGCGATCTTGGTGTCCTGCTCGGTGACCCCCTCCCGGGCGTCGATCATAATGAGACACACGTCGCTGCGCTCCACCGCCAGCTGTGCCCGCATGACGGAGAACCGCTCCACCCGGTCGTTGACCTTGCTCTTGCGGCGAATGCCGGCCGTATCGATGAAGAGGTAGCTGCCAAATTCATTGTCCACCGGGGTGTCCACCGCGTCCCGGGTGGTGCCGGGCATGTCCGCCACGATGACCCGCTTCTGGCCCAGGATGTGGTTGATAAGGGAGCTCTTGCCCACGTTGGGCTTGCCGATCACCGCCACATGGATCCGGCCGTCGTCGGCGCTCTCCGCCTTCGGCGGAGGGAAATGGGCCACGCAGGCGTCCAGCAGGTCCCCGGTGCCGTGGCCGTGGACGGCGGAGACGGCAATGGGGTCCCCCAGACCCAGGTTGTAAAACTCGTATATGCCCGGATCGTCAGGGCCGATGGCGTCCATCTTGTTCACCGCCAGCACAACGGGCTTGCCACTGCGCTGGAGCATGCCCGCCACGTCCTGATCCGCCGCGGTGATGCCGGTGCCGATCTCCGTCACCATGACGATCACGTCCGCGCTGTCGATGGCAAGCATGGCCTGCTCCCGCATGAAAAGCAGTATCTCGTTGGCGGTGTTGGGCTCGATGCCGCCGGTGTCCACGATGTCGAAGCGCCGGCCCGCCCACTCGCAGGAGGCGTACAGCCTGTCCCGGGTCACGCCGGGGGTGTCCTCCACGATAGCCAAACGCCTGCCCGCCAGCCGGTTGAAGAGCATGCTCTTGCCCACGTTGGGCCGGCCCACGATGGCTACAAGGGGTCTCGCCATGGCTCGTCCGCCTCCCTTCTTTTATAGTATAGCACGTCAGGGACGGCCTTAAGCCGCCCCAGGGTGATATTGGTTTGTGCCCAGCAAAAAAGGGAGGCTGCTGCCCCCCTTATCTTGCCTTGTTACTTATCCTCGCCCACAGCGATGACTTCGCGTCCGTCATACTTGCCGCAGGCCGGGCAGGCGCGGTGAGGCATGTGGTACTCGCCGCAGTTGGGGCACGCCACCAGCTTGAGAAGGCTCAGCTTCCAGACGCTGGAGCGGCGCTTGCTCTTTCTGGCATGGGAAACTTTTCTCTTGGGGACCGCCATCGTTCACACCTCCTGATTATCATCCAACAGCTGTCCCAGGACAGCCATTCTCGGATCAGTTTGTTTTTTGCACCCGCAGGGGCCGTCGTTCAGGTCCTTCCCACAGGTGGGGCACAGACCCTTGCAGTCGTCCCGGCACAGGAATTTTGTATCCATATCCAAAATCATGCACGTCTCCGCCACGTCCGACACGTCCACGCCGTCCCCGTCCAGAGGAAAGACGTTTTCGCTGTCCGCATCCTCCGCGTCGGCCTGCAATGTGGCAGTGTACCGGGGCGTCAGCCGTTTTTCGAAGACCCGACCGCACCGGTCGCACCGGACGGACATGTCCGCCTGCACGTCGCAGGTCAGCTCCAAGACCCCGGCTGTGTTCTTCACCAGGCCCTGGGCCGTCACCGGCCCGTTGAACGCTTCCAGTGTGGGAAACGCCAGCCGCTCCCGGTCCAGCTCGCACCGGAAAGGAACGCTCTTTCCCGGCATCTCGATTATCTCGTGCAGATCCAGATACATGGGACAAACCTCATACAGTCGCCAAAGTATTATAAATTATGTCTCTGCCATTGTCAACCACAATTTTTCGTGCTATCATACCCCCATGCGAGAATTCACCGTCACCAAAAACGACGCGGGCCAGCGGCTGGACCGATTTGCCGCCAAGCTGGTCCCCTCCATGCCCTCCGCCCTGCTGCAAAAATACTTCCGCCGGAAGGAGATCAAGGTCAACGGCCATTGGGCCCGGCCGGATACCCGCCTGGCGGAGGGCGACAGCGTGCGCCTTTTTCTGCCGGAGGAATTCTTCTCCGCCTCCCCACAGCGTGACGAAAACCGGTGGCTGGCCTCCGTCAAGCCCGATCTGGACGTGGTATATGAGGACGAGAACATCCTGCTGGTGAACAAGCGGCCAGGGGTGCTGTGCCACGAAGCCTCGGGCTGGTCAGCGGACACGCTGATCGCCCGGATCCAGGCCCGGGCCTATCAGGCAGGCCAATGGGACCCGGCGGCGGAAAACAGCTTCGCCCCCGCCCTTTGCAACCGCATCGACCGGGGCACCGGCGGCATCGTCATCGCCGCGAAAAACGCCCCCGCCCTGCGGGCCATGGACGAGAAGATCCGCTCCCGGCAGGTCACCAAGGAGTACCTGTGCGTGTGCCTGGGCACCCCTGATCCCCTCTCCGGCCGGTTGGAGGGGTGGCTTTTCAAGGACGCGGCGAAAAACCAGGTCTATGTCAAGCCCCACCCCGAGCCCGGGGCCAGCTTCGCCGCCGCGGACTACCGGGTCCTGGCAAACCGGAACGGGCTCAGCCTTGTGACCTGCCGGCTCCACACCGGCCGGACCCACCAGATCCGAGTCCAGATGGCCCACGCCGGCTGGCCCCTGCTGGGGGACGGCAAGTACGGCAAGGAGCGCATCAACCGCCGCTGCGGGGAGAGCCGCCAGCTTCTCTGGTCCTGGCGGGTGCGCTTCGATTTCACCGACCCCGCCGGGGAGCTGGACTATCTGGCCGGGCAGACCTTCACCGTGGAGCGGGTCCCCTTCGTGGACAAGTACTTCCCCGGTTTTGCCGGGCCGGACGGCTGACGCCGACATTTTTCGCCACGCCCTTGACAACCGGGCAGGATATTGATAGAATAGCAACCGTCTCAATTGGAAAGAGCCTTTCCAAAGCAGGATGCGACCGCCGGTCTCCCCGGAGAACGGCCAAGGCCACACGGACAGCCGGGTCGAATGCCGATCGCCGCCTTTGGCGGCTGGCAGCGCGAGCTGCCTTATTGATTGAGTTGGGCCGATAAGGTCCAGGGCTCAAGTTTTATAAGTTGGTTACTTTATAACCGGTGCCGGGCGGCACGCAAACTTGTAAAATGGTCAGTAAGAGTAGGGCAAGGCATTTTGCTTTCAGAAAACTCTCAAATCCATTGGGACGGACAGCCGTCATTCCGGCGGCGGGACCGTAACATGATGCAAGTGGGATGCGCTCAGGCACATCCCACTTGTTTTTTGTGAGGAGGCTGTCATGGCAAAGAAGATCATCGAGCTGAAAAACATCACCAAATCCTTTGACGGGCAGGTGGTGCTGGACAACATCAGTCTGGACATCTACGACAATGAGTTCCTCACGCTCCTGGGTCCCTCCGGCTGCGGCAAGACTACCCTGCTGCGGCTCATCGGCGGGTTCGAGACCCCCGACGCCGGGGACATCCTGTTCACGGGAGAGCGCATCAACGACCTGCCTCCTCACAAGCGCAACGTGAACACGGTCTTCCAGCGCTACGCCCTATTCCCCCACCTGAACGTGTTCGAGAACGTGGCCTTCCCCCTCCGGGAGCGGAAGGTCCCCCGGGACGAGATCGAGGCTAGGGTGACCGAGATGCTGTCCATGGTGGCCCTCACGGGCTTTGAGCGCCGGGCCGTCACCAGCCTGTCCGGCGGCCAGCAGCAGCGGGTGGCCATCGCCCGGTCCCTGGTGGGCCGGCCCCAGGTGCTGCTGCTGGATGAACCCCTGGCGGCGCTGGACCTGAAGCTCAGAAAGGACATGCAGCAGGAGCTGAAAAAGATCCAGAAGGCCACGGGCGTCACCTTTGTGTTCGTCACCCACGACCAGGAGGAAGCCCTTTCCATGTCTGACACCATCGTGGTGATCAGCGAGGGCCGCATCCAGCAGATCGGCACCAGCCTGGACGTCTACAACGAGCCGAAAAACGCCTTCGTGGCGGACTTCATCGGCGAGAGCAACATCGTGGACGGGGTGATGCTGGCGGACCGGTCCGTCTCCTTCTCCGGCCACACCTTCGACTGCGTGGACGGGGGCTTCGGAAAAAACGAGGCCGTGGACGTGGTTGTCCGGCCGGAGGACGTGGACATCGTGCCGGAGGAAAAGGGCCATCTCACCGGCGTGGTCACCTCCGTCACCTTCATGGGTGTCCACTATGAGGTGATCGTGGACATCGGCGGGTTCAAGTGGATGATCCAGACCACGGACTTCGTGGACGTGGACGAACACATCGGCCTGTTCATCGAGCCCGACGCCATCCATATCATGAAAAAGAGCAAGTACTCCGGCCTGTACGGGGACTACGCCTCCTTCTCCAACGAGTTCGACGAGCTGTCCGACGCGGAAAGCGAGGCGGACGAATGAGGCAGGAGAAAAAGTCCCGCCGGGGCTCCCTGGTCACCGGCGTCACCAGCGCGCCCTATGAGCTGTGGGCCGTGATATTCATCCTGGTCCCCCTGGCCTTCGTGGCCTACTATGCCTTCACGGACAACGCCTTTCGCTTCACCACGGCCAACGTGGCCCGGTTTTTCACCGCCACGTCCTCTGTGACCGGCGCGGACGGCGACCCGGTCCAGACCCGGACCTATCTGGTCATCGCCTGGCGCAGCGTGAAGCTGGCGGTGATCGCCACGGCGGTATGCCTGCTCCTGGGCTACCCCCTGGCCTACATCATCTCCCGGGCCTCGGCCAAGGCCCAGAAGACCATGATGACCCTGATCATGATCCCCATGTGGATGAACTTTTTGATCCGCACCTACGCCTGGATGACCATTTTGCAGGATACGGGCATCCTCAACAATTTCCTGGCGGCCCTGCGCCTGGGGCGGGTGCACATCATCGGCACCCAGACCGCCGTCATCATCGGCATGGTCTACGATTATCTTCCCTACATGATCCTGCCGCTGTACTCCATCATGGCCAAGATGGACTACCGGCTGATCGAGGCGGCCCGGGACCTGGGCTGCGCCCCGGCGGGGGTGCTGCGGCGGGTGATCCTGCCGCTGAGCATGCCCGGGGTGGTCAACGGCATCACCATGGTCCTGATCCCCTCTATCAGCACCTTTTATATCTCCCAAAAGCTGGGCGACGGCATGTTCTTCCTGCTGGGCGACGCCATCGAGGGCCAGTACGTGGCCGGCAACCTGCATTTCGCCGCGGCCATTGCGTTCATCCTGATGGTGGCGCTGCTGGCGGCCATGGCCCTGATGCGCCACCTCACCGACAAGTACACCTACGGAGGGCAGTGAGATGAAACGTCTTTCCAAAGTTTTCACGGCTCTGATGTTCGTGTTTCTGTTCGCCCCCATCGCCATACTGCTGCTTTTCTCCTTCAACGAGGCCCGGAGCCTTTCCGTGTTCTCCGGCTTTTCGCTGAAGTGGTACCGGGAGCTTTTCCGGGACACGGAGACATTAAAGACCGTCCGCAACACCCTGATCCTGGCAGTCAGCGCCGCAGGCATATCCACCGTCATGGGCACCGCCGCCGCCGTGGGTATCCACCGCATGCGCTCAAAATACCTGCGCTCCGCCCTGGACATGGTCACCAACATCCCCATGATCAACCCGGACATCATCACCGGTATCTCCATGATGCTCATGTTCGTGTTTGTGAGCCGGCTTTTGGGCCTGGCCAACAGCCTGAGCTTCGTCACGCTGCTGATCGCCCACATCACGTTCTGCCTGCCCTACGTGATCTTGCAGGTGCTGCCCAAGCTGCGGCAGATGGACGCCTCCCTGCCAGAAGCGGCCATGGACCTTGGCTGTACCCCCTGGGGGGCCTTCTGGAAGGTGGAGCTGCCAGAGCTGATGCCCGCCATCGTCACGGGCATGATCATGGCCTTCACCCTCTCCCTGGACGACTTCGTTATCAGCTACTTCACCACCGGCACGGGCTTTCAGACCCTGCCCATCCGCATCTACA
>CANRBG010000025.1 GCA_947628805.1 uncultured Oscillospiraceae bacterium
ATAGAAGGACTTTAGCACCCTGAAACCGTCAGCTGACGATGATTTGTCGTTTGGTTCCTTATCACTATCAAGCCAAGACCGTCGATATTTTTTGTACGGGCTTCAAGAACAAGACGATAAAACCTATTTCCTTCCCATGGCCGAATATAACGTGTCGCCGGACGGAAACGATCCGGAAGATTATATTCTGACCGGCCGGGTGTATACCCAAAAGGGCATGACGGAGTCTGTGCCGTACCAGTATAAAATTGGCGACGTCATTGATTTTTCAGACGCGGAATCGATCTATTACTTTGTTGACGGCATGACATACAGCGATGTCGCGTGGTCGGGGGGCGGCCATGGGCGCGCATGCTTTCAGATGGGTGATGTCCCCCATGACCTCGTTTGTCATCTGGAGCTGTACGGCTGGGTCCCCACAGGGGAGCAGCACGTTATCATCTCCTCGGGAGAAACAAAGCTGTATGACGCGATCGTAACGAACGATCTTGTGTACGTCAACTTTGCGGTCCCCAAGGAATGCGTCAAAGACGGAATGCTTGTTTTGGATTTCGCCTATCCGGATGCGGTGGCTCCTGCAAAGCTGGGGATAAGCGATGATATTCGGGATATTTCCATCGGCTTTGTAAAGTTACAGTTTACCGAGCAGGAGGTAACGGAGGATATCGCATTTATTGAAAACGGAAACGCAAACGATTACAGGGTGACCGGCTGGCACGGACAGGAACCGGAGCTTTGCTGGACGGACAAAAGCGCCTCGCTGCTTGCCGTGCTGCCGAAAGATCAGCAGCAGATGACCATCGACTATTGGACCCATCCCGGGGCGAAAGATACGGCTGTGTATTACAATGACGAGTATATCGGCACCCTGCCCCATCATGATGACTTTGCCAGCGAAACGCTTATTTTGCCGGAGGAATACCAGGCAAAGGGCGCGGCGCAGTTATTAACATTTGTCACGGACGGTGCGACGAGCTCTAAGGCGGTTTATGGCGATGATAATCCTGATGAGCGCATATTGGGGATCGCGGTGTCAAAGGTATCTTTCCGTCCTGCGAATGTCGTAGGCCGAACGATCTTGTTCAGCGAAAACGAAGCATTATCTTATTTTACCAGCGGTACGGAGCGTTACCTGGAGTCCGAAGGACTGTGGACCATCGGAACGGATTGCAAAGGGCGCTTCTATGTTAAAGAGCCGGACAAGGCTCTGTCCTGTCATATCGAGTTGTATGACTGGATGCCGGGCGGGAAGCAGCAGGTAAAGATCGTATCCCGTGGCGTGACATTATATGAGGGGACCGTGACGGGCGAAATACCGTACATTGATTTTGCCGTACCTGTGCAGTGCGTGAAAGACGGCTATCTGGATCTGGAATTTACGCTTCCTGACGCCTGCTCGCCCAAGAGCCTGGGAGTGAGCGAGGATGCGAGAGACCTTGGTATCCGTTTCAAGAGCGTCTTGTTCACGGAGAAAGAAGACTAAAGAAATATGAAGATACTCAGCGGAATACTTGGTCAACTGATACTTGGCTGCTATCACTGTTTTGGCAGCTATACCGCAGCCATCATTATTTTCACGCTTTTGACGAAAGTGGTGCTGTTTCCGGTGGCTCTGTGGACGCAGCGCAACAGCATCCGGATGGTGGCGCTGATGCCGGAGCTGGACCGGATGAAGGCGGACCACTTCGGGGACAGCGAGGCCATCGCAGAGGAGACGCAAAAACTCTACAAGCGGGAACATTACCACCCGCTGGCAAGCATGGTGCCGCTGGTCATCCAACTGGTGCTGCTGGTGGGTGTGATCGGCGCGGTACGCACGCTTTTGAACGGGTCGGACAGCGCGCTGTCCGTTTATCCCGCCCAGTCTGGCGGGATAATGATGCTTATGCCCCTGGCGGCGGGTGCGTCGGCGCTGATCCTGGGCCTGGCCCAGAACCGGCTCAACCCCCTGCAGCGGGAACAATCCAGGGTCAGCCAGTGGATGACCAACGGCCTGTCCATCGCCATATCCCTGGCTCTGGGAGCGTTCGTGCCGGTGGGCGTAGGGGTCTATTGGATATGCAGCAACCTGTTCACCATTGCGCAGCAGCTTATCCTCAACGCGGTGATGCCGGCGAAGAAGTATGTGGACTATGACGCCCTGGAAAAGGCCAGGGCTGAGCTGGCCAAGCTCAATTCCCTGTCCGCGGGCATATCCCGGGAGGACAAGAAGCGGGAAAAAGAGGATTATAAGCGCTTTTTCCATGTGGTGAACAAGCACCTGGTGTTCTATTCCGAGTCCAGCGGGTTTTATAAGTATTTTCAAAGCGTGATCGAATATCTGCTGGACCATTCCAATGTGACCATCCACTATATCACCAGCGATCCGAAGGACAGGATCTTTGACCTGGCGAAGACCCAGCCGCGGATACGGCCCTATTACATAGGCGAGAAGCGGCTGATCACCCTGTTCATGAAAATGGACGCGGATATGGTGGTCATGACGGTGCCGGACCTGGACAACATGTATCTCAAACGCAGCTATGTCCGCAAGGACGTGGAGTACGTGTATATGTTCCATGCCATGGTCAGTACGCACATGATCTATCGCAAGGGTTCATTCGACCACTACGACACGGTCTTCTGCGTGGGGCCCCACCATGAGCGGGAGATACGGGAGACGGAAAAACTATACGGTCTGCCAGCCAAAAAACTGGTACCCTTCGGGTATCCTCTGCTGGATCAGCTGCTCCGGGAGAACAGCCATATCGGTCAGACGGATATACCCCAGATACTGATCGCGCCCTCCCACCATGAGGGAAATATAATGGATTCCTGTCTGGAAGAGATCCTGGATTCGGTGACGGGTAAAGGATGGCGGATCGTTGTGCGTCCCCATCCCCAGTATGTTAAGAGAAATGCCGGACGGGTTGGGACGCTGGCGGCAAAATACGCGGACAGAACGGACATCGTATTTGAGACGGATTTTTCAGGAAATGCCAGCATATACGTATCCGCCGTGATGATAACGGACTGGTCCGGGATATCCCTGGAATATTCGTTTTCCACCGGGCGGCCGTGTATATTCATCAATACGCCAATGAAAGTGCTCAACCCGGAATACGTGCGGTATGAGTCCGTACCCATGCAGATCGATGTCCGCAACAAGATCGGCGCGTCCATAGAGATGGACGGCATATCGCATGTTTCGGCGGTGATAGAGGACATGCTGGCGGGAAATATCCTGCCGCAGGATGAAGTGAAAGCCATAGCCAGACAGTATGTGTACAACATCGGTGCCAGCGGCAAGGCGGGCGGGAGATATATCCTGAGCGCTTTACAGACACGACAAGCCAGCAGCACAAGGTGAACAGAATGCGATTTGGGACGAAAGCGGAGACATTAAAGCGTCTGTATGGGAATATCCGCAGCGGAAAGGTCCTGCCGGTGACGATCTTCACCGTGCGGGAGTGGGCGGATGATCCGGAAAAAGTATATGAGACGGTGATGAAAGAGCCCTGGAGCGGGGACGGAGAACTCATCATCCGGTCCAGCGCCATCAACGAGGACCTGGAAGAGGCGTCCATGGCGGGGAAATTCACGTCTGTTCTCCATGTGCGGGACAGAGACAGCTTTTTCAAGGGCGCGGACACGGTGGTCGCCTCCTATGGCGCGGACAGGGATCCGGAGGATCAGGTCTTTGTCCAGCCCATGCTGCGGGACGTGCGGATGAGCGGCGTGATATTCACGATGGACCCCAATACGGGCGGGAACTATTATGTGATCAATTACGACGCCAGTACGGGCTCCACATCCTCGGTGACGAGCGGCAGCGGCACGGAGCTGATGACGTTCTATTGCTTCAAGGGCCATGGGGGACCTACCGGCCATGAGGATATGGACAAGCTCATCCGCGCGGCAAAAGAGCTGGAAGAGCTGTTCGGGAGTACGACGCTGGATATAGAATTCGCGCTGTCCGGGGACGGGACGGTGTACATCTTCCAGGTGCGAAATCTGGTGATGCGTGTACCGGCGAAGGACCTGGCGCGGCAGAGCGCGGTCCTTGACCGGGTCCATGGGTACTTGAAAAAGGCGAACGGCCCCAAACCCCACCTGTTCGGACACAAGGCGCTGTACAGCGTTATGACGGACTGGAACCCGGCGGAGATGATCGGCATCCGGCCGAAGCCGCTGGCGCTGTCCCTGTACCGGAACCTGATCACAGACGGCACATGGGCGTATCAGCGGGCGGATTACGGCTATAAGGATCTGCGTTCCTTCCCGCTGATCCTGGACCTGGGCGGGCTGCCCTATGTGGACGTGCGGGTGAGCTTCAACTCCTTTATCCCGCAGACCGTGGAGGATGATCTGGCGGAAAAGCTGGTGGAGTACTATCTGCTCCGCCTGTCAGAGCATCCGGAGATGCACGACAAGGTGGAATTTGACATCATCTTCTCCTGCCATACCTTTGATTTGCCACAGCGGCTCGGGGTGCTGGGGGATTACGGGTTCACCCGGGAGGAGCGGGAGGAGATCGCAAATCATCTTAACCGCCTGACGAACCGCATCATCAACGCGAAAGACGGCTTGTGGATCATCGATTCCAAAAAGATAGATATCCTGAAGCAGCGCCAGGATATGCTGATCAACGGGGACTATGACATCATATATAAGCTATATTGGCTGTTGGAGGATTGCCGCCGGTATGGGACGCTGCCTTTCGCGGGCCTGGCGCGGGCCGGATTTATCGCGGTGCAGATGTTGAAGTCCTTTGTGTCCATAGGGATATTCACCGAGGAGGAATATAACGCCTATATCGCCGGTCTCAACACAGTGGGGTCCGGGCTGAGCAGGGACTTCGCGACGCTGAGCAAAAAGGCGTTTCTGGAAAAGTACGGCCATCTGCGGCCGGGGACATACGACATCTGTTCCCCGCGGTATGACGAGGCGCCGGAGCGGTATTTCAACTGGGATGGGGAGAGGACCAAGCCCGAAAGCCCGCATTTCAAGATATCTATCGAGCAGATGAGCGCGATCCGGGAGCATCTGCGGTCCTTTGGCATGTCGGACGACGTTTTGGCGCTGTTCAGCTTCCTGAAAGGCGCTATCGAGGGACGGGAGTACTCAAAATTCACTTTTACAAAGAGCCTGTCGTATGTGCTGAAGCTCCTGGCGGAGTTGGGTGAGAGATACGGTCATACGCGGGAGGATATGGCCTATCTGGATATCGAGACGATCAAGACCCTCTATTTGTCGGAGCGGGATGCGGGAGAGGTATTGAAAAGCTCCATCGAGGCGGGAAGACGCAGATATCAGGATACCCTGGGGATATCCATGCCGCCGGTGATCGAGCGGGAGACGGACTGCTATTACTATTTCCAGGGCAGCGCCTCGCCGAACTATATAACGCTGGGCCGCGCGGCGGGCCCGGTGCGGACCACGGACGATGATGACCTGGAGAGGGCGATCCTTTTGATCCCCAGCGCGGACCCGGGGTATGACTGGGTGTTCTCCAAGAAGATAGCGGGCTTTGTGACCATGTATGGCGGCGCCAATTCCCATATGGCCATCCGGTCGGGGGAGCTGTCGATCCCGGCCATCGTGGGGGTAGGGGAACAGATATATAACCAACTGGCGGCGGCGGAGAGCGTGGAGATAGACTGCGCCCTGCGAAAGGCGGTGGTCATAAAATGAGGACGATCCTGCTGAGCCAGCGGGTAGACGTGGTGGAGAGCTACCAGGAACGCCGGGACTGCCTGGATCAGCGCTGGTGCGGGTTTGTGGAGGCGTGCGGATACAGACCCGTCCCGGTGATGAATACACTGGAGGACATGGAGGGATTCGTGAAGGACATGTCGCCGGCGGCCATCATCCTGACAGGCGGGAACGATCTGGTCCGCTACGGCGGGAACGCGCCGGAACGGGACGAGGCGGAAAAGCGGCTGCTGATCTGCGGACTGTCCCGCCATATACCGGTCATCGGCGTTTGCCGGGGGATGCAGTTTATAACGGATCATTTCGGCGGGGAGCTTTGCCGGGTATCCGGTCATGTGGCGCGCCGGCATATGCTTGCCGGGGAGATAATAAGAGAGGTCAACAGCTATCACGGTTTCGCTGCGGCCGGGCCGCCGGATGGGTTCGACGTGCTGGCCAGGGCGGAGGATGGCGTTATAGAGGCCATGGTGTGTCGGGAGAAAAGGGTCCTGGCGATCATGTGGCACCCGGAACGGGAAGCGCCATATAAGCCCGCGGACGTGGGGCTGTTCACAAGCTTTATTTCGCAAGGAGGCGTTTGACTTGCAGGCGATCATACTGGCGGCGGGACAGGGGACCCGCTTAAAAAAGTACACGGAGGATCTGCCGAAGGGTATGTTGATGTTTGCCGGAAAGACCATCATCGAACGGCAGATCGAACTTTACAAAAAATGCGGCGTCGGGAAGATCATCGTGGTGACCGGCTTCGCGTCGGAGAAGATCGCCTATCCGGAGGTGACATATTACCACAACGCCGATTTTGCCGAGACGAACATGGTGGAGTCCCTCATGACGGCGCGGAGCGAGTTTCAGGAGGACACGATCCTGAGCTACTCAGACGTGCTGTTTTCCGAGCAGATGCTCCGGGGCATGATGGACGAAAAGAGCGACGTGGCCGTGGCGGTGGATGTCGACTGGGAAAAATATTGGCTCAAACGGTATGGCCGGGCGGACTTCGACACGGAAAGCCTGCTGCTGGACGGGGAGGGAAATATCCGGTCCCTGGGGAAAGAGGACCCCGACCCGGCCGAGATAGACGCACGGTATGTGGGACTTTTGAAGTTCTCCACCGAGGGCCTTGCGCGGGTAACGGAGATTTGGGACCGTGATCATGAGGCGTATCTGGATAAACCATGGAAGGGATCGGGGAAGACTATACGCAAGGCCTATATGACGGACCTTCTCCAGGCGCTGATAGACGACGGAACAAAGGTCCACGCGGTGAAGTTCCACAATGGATGGATCGAATTCGATACCAACGAGGACTATGAGAATGCGTGCCGCTGGGCAGAGGACGGCACCATGCGCCAGATCATAGAGCTTTGATTTCAAGGAGGATATATCGATGAAAAAGTGGGAAAAGATCATTGCCTACGCGTTTTTTGTGTCGGGCTTCAGCGTCATGCTGACCCAGCCGGCCTACGCCTATCTTGACCCGTCTGTGGCTACCTACGCCGTTCAGGTGATCGCGGGCGTGGTGGTGGCCGTGGGCGCCGTGGTGGGCATCTACTGGCATAAGGCCAAGAAAAAGGTGGCGGACAAGCTTGGCATCGACGAGAACCGCAATAAGGAAGTCGAGGACGACGTGGTATCCCTGGACGATCCGGAAAAGTGAGCCATCGTCACCGTGTTGGACGCGGCGGATGAACGGGAGCGAAGGCCGGTCAGGCCGAGCCGCGTCGTCGATGCACGCCAGCCAGGTCTCCCTTTGCCGCAAAGCGGCAAAGCTCAAATGGCGGCGGCATCTTCTCTCCCCAAAAGGCAGGCGTGCCTTTTGGGGACCCTATAACCGCGCGTGAAGTCAAAAGCCGCTGTACGACAGGCTTTTGACTTCCTGCCGGCGGGATTCACTTCCGCCGAGCAGTTTCAATCCGAGCGGTCAAAAAACTCGTTTTTTGACAAGCTCAAAAAGACCCGGCCGATGGCCGGGTCTTTTCATGTTTTGTGGGCGCGGTCTGTCAGCAGTACTTCGCGATCGCTTTGTCGATCAGCTCCGCGGCCCGGGCTATATGGGCCTCGTCCTCCGGCTCCGCGTTGGCAAGCGGGCTGCGCACGCCGCCCAGCACCAGGCCGGTCCGGCGGCGGATGACCGCTTTGATCAGGGCGTACATGTGGCCCTTGCCGGCGCACAGCTCGGCGATGATCTCGTTGCAGGCATACTGGATGGGGCGGGCCTGGTCGTAGCTTCCGGCCTGGCAGAGCCGGAAGATCTTCATGTACAGCTCCGGCATGACGCCATAGGTCCCGCCGATGGCCCCGTCCGCGCCGATGGCAAGGCCGCCCACAAGCTGCTCGTCCGGGCCGTTGAACACGGCGAAGTCCTCTCCGCCCTCGGCCTTGAACATCTGGATGTCCTGGATGGGCATGGAGCTGTTCTTCACCCCGGCCACCATGGGATTTTTCAGCATCTCCCGGAAAAGCGGCATGGTCAGGGCTGTGCCCGCCAGCTGGGGGATGTTGTAGATGATGAAGTCCGTGTGGGGCGCGGCGGCGGAGATGTCGTTCCAGTACCGGGCGATGGACCGCTCCGGCAGGTGGAAATAGATGGGCGGGATGGCGGCGATGGCGTCCACCCCCAGACTCTCGGCGTGAGCGGCCAGCGCCACGCTGTCGGCGGTGTTGTTGCAGGCCACATGGGCGATGACCGTCATTTTTCCCCCGGCCAGCTCCATGACCGCCTCCAGGGTCTTTTTCCGGTCCTCCACCCCCTGGTAGATGCACTCGCCGGAGGAGCCGCACACGTAAACGCCCTTTACGCCCAGGTCCAGCAGATACTTTGTCCAGGCCTTCGTCCGCTGGGCGCTGACGCCGCCCTGGTCGTCATAGCAGGCGTAAAACGCCGGGATGATGCCCTGATACTTGCTGATGTCTCTCATGTTCTGTCCTTCCCTCTATTTGATCAGATCCATGGATCCTGTCATGTCATGTTTGTACATTATGCTAATTTATACCAAAAAACAAGCGATTTTTCCGGCTTTGCACATGTTTCGCGTTGTGCACAAAAACGGGGCGTAAATTTCGTCTGAATCGACAGGGTGTTTTTTTCGTTGGACGCGCCCGCGAACAGGTCATGAGGGGCCAATGGGGCGCGCTTGCAATCGGCGGGCTTATATGGTAAGATAAATCGTCCATGGCGGGCGTTTCAGGCCGCCGCGAATGAAAGACCCGGCGCGCGCACGCGCCGGGCGGTCCGCCTACGGGTGGGCCGGTAGGAGAGAAAGATATGAAAGGCATCATTCTGGCCGGAGGCTCCGGCACCCGGCTGTATCCCATCACCATCGGCGTGTCAAAGCAGGCTCTGCCGCTGTATGACAAGCCCATGATCTATTACCCCCTGTCCACGCTGATGCTGGCGGGCATACGGGAGGTGCTGATCATCTCCACCCCCCGGGACATTTCCGTGTTCCAGGAGATCCTGGGCGACGGGACCCAGCTGGGGATGCGGTTTTCCTACGCCGTGCAGGAAAATCCCAATGGCCTGGCGGAGGCGTTCATCATCGGCGAGCAGTTCATCGACGGCGATAAGGTAGCTCTGGTGCTGGGGGACAATATCTTCTATGGCGGCGGTCTTTCCACCGTCCTGAAGGAGGCCGCGTCCCTGACAGAGGGCGCGGTGGTGTTCGGCTACCCGGTCCACGACCCCTCCGGCTTCGGGGTGGTGGAATTCGACAAGAGCGGAAAGGTGCTGTCCCTGGAGGAAAAGCCCGCCCATCCCAAGTCGAGATACGCCGTGCCGGGACTGTACTTCTACGACGACCAGGTGGTGGATATCGCCAAGCAGATAAAGCCCTCCGCCCGGGGAGAGCTGGAGATCACCGAGGTGAACAACGAGTATCTGCGCCGGGGCCAGCTGCGGGTGGTAAAGTTTTTCCGGGGCATGGCCTGGCTGGATACGGGTACATACGACGGGCTGCAGGAGGCGGCCCAGTTCGTCAACATCATCCAGCGCCGGCAGGGGCTTTATGTGTCCTGCATCGAGGAGATAGCCTGGCGGCGGGGCTTTATTGACAGGGAGCAGCTGCTGAAGCTGGCCGAGCCTCTGATGAAGACGGAATATGGGCAGTATCTGCGAGCCATTGCGGAGGGGAATGATATATAATGAAGATGCTGATCACCGGCGGGGCCGGATTCATCGGAAGCAACTTTATATTCTACATGCGCCGGCGCCATCCGGACTATGCGCTGGTCTGCGTGGACAAGCTGACCTACGCCGGAAATATGGAGACGCTGGCGCCGGTGCTGGACGATCCGCATTTTCGGTTCGTCCGGGCGGATATCGCGGACCGGCAGGCCATGTATGACCTGTTCGGGGCGGAGAAGCCGGACATGGTGGTCAACTTTGCCGCCGAGACCCATGTGGACCGGTCCATCGAGGACCCCTCCGTGTTTTTGCAGACCAACGTGATGGGTACCCAGGTGCTGCTGGACGCCAGCCGAAAGTACGGGGTGAAGCGGTATCACCAGGTGTCCACGGACGAGGTATACGGGGATCTGCCCCTGGACCGGCCGGACCTGTTCTTCACGGAAAAGACGCCCCTGCACGCCTCCAGCCCCTATTCCGCCTCCAAGGCCGGGGCGGACCTGCTGTGCGGGGCCTATCAGCGCACGTATGACATGCCCGTCACCGTGAGCCGGTGCTCCAACAACTACGGGCCCTATCAATTTCCGGAGAAGCTGATCCCGCTGATGATCGCCAACGCCTTGGCGGACGAGCCTCTGCCGGTGTACGGCCAGGGCTTGAACGTGCGGGACTGGCTGTATGTGGACGACCACTGCGCCGCCATTGACCTGATATTGGAAAAGGGCCGGCCGGGGCAGGTATACAACATCGGCGGTCACAACGAGATGCGAAACATTGACATCGTAAAGACGATCCTGTCGATCCTGGGCAAGCCGGAGAGTCTGATCCGCTACGTGACAGACCGAAAGGGTCATGATCTGCGCTATGCTATCGACCCCACGTTCATCCATGAGGAGCTGGGCTGGTCCCCGGAGACGAAGTTCCAAGACGGCATTGCCAGGACCGTACAGTGGTATCTGGATAACCGGGCCTGGTGGGAGAAGATCGTGTCCGGCGAGTACAGAGACTATTATGAGCGGATGTACGCCAACCGGTGAGCAAAGAGATATATAATAAACAGGTCCCCACACTGGGGACCTGCTTTGCTGTCATATGGGATATTTTCCCCACATAGAATGCGTTTACGAGATAAATTTGCGAATGTGACCCCACTTTTAGAAAAGGCCGCAGACCAGCTCCGTATAGGCGGCGGGGTCGTCCAGGGGCAGGCCGGCGATCAGCTGGGCCTGGGCCAAGAGCACCATGGAGAGTCGGGCAGCCCGGGGCTTGTCCTCCTTATATGCCTTTTCCAGGGCCGCGAAGGCGGGATGGGCGCCGTTCAGCTCCAGGACCCGCTTGGCCTTGACCCGCTCCGCCTCCGGCACGCCGGGCAGGTTCTGAAAGTACTTCTCCATCTCCAGGGTCACCTGGCCCTCCGTGGTCAGGAACACCGGCTGGCTTTTCAGCTTGTGGCTGATGCGCACGCTCTCCACCGCGCCGCCCAGACTCTCCTTCACGAAGTCCAGAAGCTCCTTGGACTGCTCCGCCTTTTCCTCGGCGTCCTTCTTCTCTTCCTCGCTCTCCAGACCCAGGTCGCCGCTGGTCACGTTGCAGAATTCCTTTTCCGCGTAATTGCCCAGCATCTGCATGACGAACTCGTCCACGCTGTCCGTCAGGCACAGCATGTCGCAGCCCGCCGCCTTTACCGTCTCCGCCTGGGGCAGGGCGGAGGCCCGCTTCACCGTCTCGGCGCAGGCGTAGTAGATCTTCTTCTGGTCCGCACCCATGGCGTCGGCGTACTCCTGCAGACTGATCAGCTTTTCCATGTCCGCGCTCTGGAACAGCAGCAGATCCTTGAGCTGGTCCTTGTGCATGCCGTAATCGCCCACCACGCCGTATTTCAGCTGGGGCGCGAAGGCCTTGTAGAAAGTCTCATACTTCTCCCGGTCCTCGTCCATGAGCCGCTTCAGCTCGCTCTGGATCTTCTTCTCCAGGTTGCCGGCGATGATCTTCAGCTGCCGGTCGTGCTGCAAAAGCTCCCGGGAGATGTTCAGGCTCAGGTCCGGGGAATCCACCACGCCCCGGACGAACCGGAAGTGCTCCGGCACCAGGTCCGCGCACTTGTCCATGATCATCACACCGGAGGAATACAATTGCAGGCCCGGCTGATAGTCCCGGGTGTAGTAGTCATAGGGCGCCTGAGAGGGGATGAACAGCATGGCCTTATAGCTGGTCAGACCCTCCGCGTTCACCCGGATCACGCCCACCGGATCGGCGCTGTCGTGGAAATGCTCCTTGTAATACGCCTTGCAGTCGTCGTCGCTGACCTCGCTCTTGGGCCGCTGCCAGATGGGGACCATGGTGTTGACCACCTGGTCCTCGGTGATCGTGTTGTAGGCGCCCTTACCGTCCTCGCCGCCCTTTTCATCCCACTCCCGGCGCTCCACCTGCATGTGGATGGGCCAGCGGACATAGTCGGAATACTTCTTGATGAGCTCTTTCAGCTTCCAGCTCTCCAGATAGGAGCTGTATTCCTCCTGGTCCGCGTCGGGCTTGATATGCATGATCACGTCCGTACCCACGGTATCCTTGTCGCAGGACGTGACGGTGTAGCCGTCCGCGCCGGAGGACTCCCACTTCCAGCCGCTGTCATCCCCGTAGGCACGGGTCAGGACCGTCACCCTGTCGGAGACCATGAAGGCCGAATAAAAGCCCACGCCGAACTGGCCGATCACGTCCACGTCCGCGGCCGCCTCGTCCTCCGACAGGCTGTCCCGGAAGTGGCGGGTGCCGCTGGAGGCGATCACGCCCAGATTGCTTTCCAGCTCCTCCTTGGTCATGCCTATGCCGTTATCCCGGACCGTCAGAGTCCGCGCGTCCTTGTCCGCCTCGATCCGGATCAGAAAATCCTCCCGGCTCATGCCCACCGCCTCATCCGTCAGGGACTTGTAGCACAGCTTGTCGATGGCGTCCGATGCGTTGGAGATGATCTCCCGGAGAAAGATCTCCTTGTGGGTGTAGATGGAGTTGATCATCAGGTCCAGAAGCCGCTTGGACTCCGCTTTGAATTGCTTTTTCGCCATGATCTATACGCTTCCTTTCTGGGGTTAGCACTCTTTTTGTCCGAGTGCTAATTTACCACACTTACGCCCGGTTGTCAAGCCCCCGCGGGGGAGAAGCCGGAGGGGAATTACAAGTTATTACAGTTTTCATAATTTGCTTTACTTTTCTTTTTCCGTGCGAGATAATATGGCATAGATAAGATTTACATAATACAGAAAGGGGCGCGGGTGTTGCGAGCGTTGGGAGCGGTCGTCGCGGTATTGATCGTGATAATGTGCGTACTGCTGCTGTGCGGCGCGGCGTCCACGTCGGAGACACTGACCCTTTCTCAGCCCGCCGCGGGCTGGCAGGACGCGTATCTAAGCTTCCTGGACAGCCATTACGATACTTTTGCCTATCTGTGGCCCGACGGTATGAGCGGCGTGGGCTTCATCGATCTGGATCTGGACGGGACCCCGGAGATGATTGTCTTCGATCAGGGGGCGTCCGCCACCCTGGGCGCCCAGTTTTTCGATCTGGTGAACGGGCAGGTGTACTGTGTGTCCAGTGTGCTGGACGCGGCGGATGGAGCCTTTGACGGCACGTATATGTCCCCGGTGGACGTATGCGCCAGTTTTTTTGAGTCTTTCCGGCTCAGCCGGACCGCCGACGGGTGGTGCTTCTGGGTGGACAGCGCCAACGGAACCATGGAGACGACCTGGGACGAGATCGTACGCTTCGACTGCGTGGGCGGGGTCCTGACCCCGGCCAGCGTGTGTTATCGGTACCTGGAATTTGATCCCAACAGCGGCTTGGTGGTGTCGGAGCAGTATACCGCCGCCGGCGCGCCCACGGACGCGTTCGGCTACGACACGGCGGCCGGCGGCTATATGGACGCTCAGGACGCGGGATACGACGCGGCGGGGGTCTTTTTGTGGAACGATATGGACCGCTACGGCGCCTCCCATGATGGGTTGATGGCCATGGCCCGGGACGCGGCGGCCGCCTACCGGCCCATCGCCGACTACGTGACGGTGGCGACCCTGCTGCCATGAGACATTAGCGCGTTTTATCGCCGGGCCCGGAAAAAAGGTCCGGCGCTTTTGTTTGGTCCGGCAAAAATCATAAAATCAGCCCGGCCCCATCCCGGAAAGTCTATGGGATTCGACAAAATGCACAAAATGACCGCAAAAAACTGGTGATGATGCCTTGACAATCGAACCGCGCGGGGGTATAGTGCGTACAATGAAACGGCAAGGACGTCGCGACATTTGGTCGGGGCGTCCTCGCCGTTTTTTAGTTTTTTCGCATGAGGAGGAATGAAAAATGGAGGAATTGATGGCAAGCCTGTCGGGGGAGATATTCGCCGTATGGTTTCTGATCGGCGCGGCGCTGGTGTTCTGGATGCAGGCCGGCTTCGCCATGGTGGAGAGCGGCTTTGCCCGGGCCAAGAACGCCGGCAACATCCTGATGAAAAACCTGATGGATTTCTGCATCGGCACCTGCGTGTTCATCCTGATCGGCTTCAGTTTGCTGCTGGGGGAGGATGTGCTGGGCTTCATCGGCAAGCCGGGGTTCGACATCTTCACGGCCTACGGGAGCTTTGACTGGTCCAACTTCGTGTTCAATCTGGTGTTCTGCGCCACCACGGCCACCATCGTGTCCGGGGCTATGGCGGAGCGGACCAAGTTTTTGTCCTACTGCATCTACTCCGGCGTCATATCGGCGCTGATCTATCCCATCGAGGCCCACTGGATCTGGGGCGGCGGATGGCTGAGCCAGCTGGGATTTCACGATTTCGCCGGGTCCGTTGCCATCCATATGGTGGGCGGCGTGTGCGCCTTCATCGGCGCGGCCCTGGTGGGACCCCGGATCGGCAAGTTCACCCGTGACAGCGCCGGCAAGGTGGTGAAGGTCAACGCCTTTCCGGGCCACAACATCCCCCTGGGGGAGCTGGGCGTGTTCATTTTGTGGCTGGGCTGGTACGGCTTCAACGGCGCGGCCTGTACCAGCGTGGATCAGCTGGGAAGCGTGTTTCTGACCACCACCGTGGCCCCGGCCGTGGCCACCACTGTGTGCATGGTCTTCACCTGGGTCAAATACGGCAAGCCGGACGTCAGCATGTGCCTAAACGCCTCTCTGGCGGGGCTGGTGGGCATCACCGCCCCCTGCGACGTGACGGACTGCTTCGGGGCTATCTGCGTCGGGGCGGTATCCGGGCTGCTGGTGGTGTTCGGGGTGTGGTTTTTGGATAACAAGCTGCGGGTGGACGATCCCGTGGGCGCGGTGGCGGTCCACTGCCTGAACGGCATCTGGGGCGGCATCGCCGTGGGGCTGTTCGCCACCACCTCCGCCCCCGGCAACGACACGCTGACAGGACTCTTCTACGGCGGCGGGCTGCATCTGCTGGGGATACAGCTTCTGGGTATTGGGGCGGTCATCGGCTGGACGGCGGTGACCATCACGGTGTTCTTTTTGATCATCAAGGCCACCATCGGCCTGCGGGTGACGGCGGCGGAGGAGCTGATGGGCCTGGATGTGACGGAGCACGGCCTGGTCAGCGCCTACGCCGACTTCATGCCTGCCCTGGGCATGCCGGCCGTGGCCGGGGCGGGAGAAGGCCGGCCCGGGGACGTGCCCGCCGCGCCCATAGACGACGCGGTGCCTGTGCAGGTCCGCTCTACCAAGGCGGTGGCCTCCGACGGGGCGGTGAAGATGTCCAACGTGACGATCCTGCTGCATATGGAAAAGTTCGAGGCCCTGAAAGCCGCCATGCTGGACATCGGCGTCACGGGTATGACGGTGACCAACGTCATGGGCTGCGGCGTGCAGAAGGGCAAGCCGGAGTATTACCGGGGCGTGGTACAGGATATCACCCTGCTGCCCCGTATCCAGGTGGAGATCGTGGTCAGCAAGATCCCGGTCCGGACGGTCATCGAGACGGCCAAAAAGGTCCTGTATACCGGCCACATCGGCGACGGGAAGATCTTTGTTTACGACGTGGAGAACGTGGTGAAGGTCCGCACCGGCGAGGAGGGCTACGACGCCTTGCAGGACATAGAGCAATACTAAAGTCGCTTGCGTGTAAACACGCAAACGAGAAAGATCGCGGCTCACATACGCGCATAAACGCTCCTGCCATTGGCAGGAGCGTTTCCACACTTCGTGAGCCGAGAAGAGTTTTTTCCGAGGCACATGTCCCCAGAAAAAACGATCCCATTCTATTCGCCGCGACCGCGGCGAACTCTGCGAGGCCGTATGCCTACTTTCCCACGCAGAAGCGGGAGAAGATGCCGTTTGTCACGTCCTCCCGGACCGTGCGGCCGGACAGCTCACCCAGGGCGGACATGGCGCCCTCCACCTCCGTCAGCACCGCGTCCGGGGCGAAGCCGGCGGTCATGGCCTCCCGTGCGGCCTTTACATAGTCCAAAGCCCGGCCCACCGCGTCCGCCTGACGGGGATTGGTGAGCATCTCCCCGGCGGGCAGAGGCTCCGCCTGGGCGAACAGGTCCTTGACGGCCTTTTCCAGCCGGTCCAGGCCCGCGCCGGTCAGCGCGCTGACCGGGATGGCGTCCGCCCGGTCCCAAGCGGAGGGCAGGTCGGATTTGTTTTTTAAAACGACGTGATACGGGGCGGCCTCCGCCGCGGCCAGCACCGCCTCGTCCTCCGCCGTGAGAGGGGCGGAGCCGTCCAGTACCGCCAGCACCAGCTGGGCCGTCTGGGCCGCAGTCCGGGCACGGGCCACGCCCTCCCGCTCCACGGGGTCCGCCGTATCCCGCAGTCCTGCGGTGTCCAAAAGCCGCAGCAGCGTACCGCCCAGCACGGCCTTTTCCTCGATGGTGTCCCGGGTGGTGCCGGGGATGTCCGTCACGATGGCCCGGTCGTAGCCCAAAAGGGCGTTCAAAAGCGAGCTCTTGCCCGCGTTGGGCCTGCCCAATATGGCGCAGGGGACGCCGTTTTTCAGTACCATGCCCCGCCGGAATGTGGCCAGCAGCCGGGCAAGTGCCGTCTCCGCCTCAGCCAGCGCGGCGGCATACCGCTCCAGGGTGAAGGGCTCGATGTCCTCGTCGGGGTAGTCGATCACCGCGTGGTAGTGGGAGCAGATAGCGGTGAGGGAATCGTAGACCGCGTCGGTCTTTTTGCGGATGGCCCCGTCCAGCTGGGCGGCGGCGTTTTCCGCGATCTGGGGCGTCTGCGCGTCGATCAAGTCGATGACCGCCTCCGCCTGGGTCAGGTCCATGCGGCCGTTCAGGAAAGCCCGTCGGGTGAACTCCCCGGCCTTGGCCTGCCGGGCGCCGGCGGCAAAGAGACTTTCCAGCGCGGCGCGCAAAACGACGGGGGAGCCATGGCACTGCAGCTCCGCCGTGTCCTCCCCCGTATAGCTGTTGGGGCCCCGGGAGACGGTGGCCAGACATTGGTCCAGCACCGCGCCGTCCGCGGCCTTCAGTTTTCCCAGGATCAGCTTCCGGTCCGGCCGCCCGCTCATGGGACCGCCGGCCAGAGGCGTGAATACCCGGTCCAGCACCGCCAGCGCGTCCGGTCCGCTCATGCGCACGACGCCGATGGCGGACAGGACCTGGCCGGTGGAGATGGCGGCGATGGTGTCTCCCCCGGCCGGATAAGGTTCATGACTCATCTTTTTTCTCATCGTCCGCCTGGGCCAGGTGGTACGTCAGGACCAGAAGGCTGTCGGAAAAGTGGATGCTCTCCACCAGGGGCCCGCCCTCGGGGACCTCCAGCTCCGTGTTGGTGAAGTTCCAGATGGCCCGCACGCCCGCCTCCACCAGCGCGTCCGTCAGCTCCTGGGCCACGCCCCGGGGGACCGTGAGGATGGCGATGTCCACCTTCTTCTCCCGGACGAAGGCGTCCAGGTCCTTCACGTCGTAGATGGGAAAACCGTCTACGTCCGTGCCGATCACCGCCGGGTCCACGTCGAAAGCCCCCAGGAACGAGTAGCCCTCGATGATGAAATCAAAGTTCTGGATCAGGGCGGTGCCCAGATTGCCTGCTCCCACCAATATGGCGGAATAACCCCGATAGGTGCCAAGTATCTGGCCGATCTCCTGGCGCAGAAAGTCCACGTTATAGCCGTAGCCCTGCTGCCCGAATTCGCCAAAGCATGAGAAGTCCTGCCGGATCTGAGACGGCGTGAGCCCCATCTGGCGGCCCAGCTTGTCCGAGGAGATGCGCTCCTCTCCCTTGCTGGCCAGGTCGTCCAGCTTGCGCAGATAACGGGGCAGACGCCGGATCACGTTGTTCGATACATTCCCGCGTTTCAAGGGTCTGCCTCCTTTTTCTTTGCCGCTGTCTGGTGTCCTATACTCTCCGTATTGAAAATTTACCACATTTCTGGTAAAGTTGCAAATGATATTGTAAGCGGCGATAAAAATATGATATAATGACTATATTAACGCCGGAGCGGGACAGCATGTTGCCCAAATAAGTTTTGCCGACTCCCGCCGGTAAGGGAGGATACGGGGCGTATTATGGCGGAAAGACGTCTGTCCCACGCGTATATGCTCGCCGGCCCCGAGGGACCGGAACGGGAGAACGCCGCCGTTCGTCTGGCGGCCGCGCTGCTGTGCGCCGGACCGGAGCCCCCCTGCGGACAGTGCCGGGACTGCCGGAAGGTCCTGGCCGGCATCCACCCCGACGTGATCTGGGTGCGCCGGGAGGCAAAGGACAGCGAGCTGCGCCGGGAGATACTGGTGGGGCAGATCCGCCGTATGACCGCCGACGCGGTGCTGGCCCCTAACGAGGCCGCCCGGAAGGTCTATATCGTGGACCAGGCCGACCGGATGAACCAGCAGGCCCAAAACGCCCTGCTGAAGGCGCTGGAGGATCCCCCCGGCCACGCCTGCTTCATCCTGTGCGCCGCCGCGGCGGACGGGCTGCTGCCCACGGTCCGGTCCCGGTGCGTGCGGGTGGACGTGGGCGCAAGAGAGCAAAAGGACGCCGGCATGTCAGACCTGGCAAAGGGATATCTGGAGGCGGCGGCCTCCGCTGACCGGGCCCAGATCGTGCTGTACTGCATGAACCGGACCAGGCTAAGCCGGGAGGATACGGAGGCTTTCGCGGAGCAGGTGAAAGACGCGGTGCGGGACGTGCTGTGCGGCAGGGCACAGGACCCGGGCCTGGGCCGGGAGGGGCTGTTCCACCTGGCCGCGCTGATGGACAAGACGGAGGACTACCTGCGGCATAACGTGCAGCCGAAGCAGATATTCGGACTGCTGGCCGCGGAGACATTGAGGTAACGAACGCTATGCAGGAAGTTGTGAGCATCAAATTCAGGAACCGGGGCAAGAGCTATTACTTCGACCCGGCGGGCCTGACGCTGAAAATAGGCGACGAGGCCGTGGTGGAGACCTCCAAGGGTTTGGAGATCGGAACGGTCGTAAAGGGCAACCATGAGGTGGAGGACCAGCAGGTGGTCGCGCCCCTCCGGCCTGTGGCCCGGGCCGCGACCGAGGAGGATCTGCGCATCGAGGAGCTGTGCCGCAAACGGGAAAAGGAGGCCTACGTCATCGGCAAACAAAAGATCGAGGCCCATGGGCTGGAGATGAAGCTGGTGGACGTGGAGTGCGCCTTTGACGGCAGCAAGATCATCTTTTTCTTTTCCAGCGACGGCCGGGTGGATTTCCGGGAGCTGGTAAAGGACCTGGCGGGGGTGTTCCGCACCCGCATCGAGCTTCGGCAGATCGGCGTCCGGGACGAGGCCCGGATGCTGGGGGGTCTGGGCATCTGCGGCCGGCCTTTCTGCTGCGGCAGCTTTATGGATGAGTTCAAGCCCGTATCCACCAAGATGGCCAAGGTCCAGGCCCTGAGCCTGAACCCGGCCAAGATATCCGGCTGCTGCGGCCGGCTCATGTGCTGTCTGCGCTACGAGCAGCCCGCCTATGAGGAGCTGGTGAAAAACGTGCCGAAAAACGGCGCGTTCGTGGAGACGCCGGATGGGTACGGCAACGTGAACCAGGTCAATATCCTGCGCCAGACCGTGCGGGTGAAGCTGGACGGAGAGGGAGACGACGCTTTCCGTCAGTACGACGCCGACGAGGTGGCCGCCGTCCCCGGCGGCCGGCCCCGGGATGGCAGCCAGCCGCCCCATGTGCTGGTGCTCAAGCCCAAGGTAAAAAAGCCGCCCGAGCCGGAGATCGACCCCTGGGAGCGGCCGGAGCTGCTTATCACCGCTCCCGGCGAGAGCGGCGGTCCGGCCCGGGAGCTCCGTCCTGTCCAGGATGCGGAGCGGCAGGCGGACCGGGCCGAGGGAGGCCCCAAGCGCAACCGGCGGCATCGCCGGGGCGGCGACAGGAGCAAGGGGGAAAAACAGCCCCCCGATAAGAGCGCCGCCCAGGAAAAAGTCCAGCAGCAGAAAAACCGCCAGCGGCCGCCACGGCCCAAGGCCGATGCTCCCACCGCCCATGAGCAGAGCCAGAAAGCCAAGAGCAAGAACTATTACAGCCGCCGCCGGCCCCACAACCGCCGGCCCAAAGGCGAGAGCGGCGGAAAACCCGCTTCCGAATGATCTGAATAAAAGACGATGTGCGTGCTGCATTGCAGCGCGCACATCGTCATATTTTTGTGCATTTTGCCATAGACAGACGAAAAAGAGTCTGCTACAATGTGGGCCAATTTTGGGGTGGGCCGTCCCAGACCCACCAGTATAAAGGAGGCGGGAGCACGAAACAGCAGACTTTATTGCAGGATTTTGAGTGGTATCTGCCCGAGGATGGGCAGTTTTGGAAACGGACCGCCCGGGAGGCGTCCCGTCTGGCGGAGATAGGATTCACCGGTGTATGGCTGCCCCCGGCCTGCAAGGGCCAGGGGGGCATCCGGGACGTGGGCTATGGGGTCTACGACCAGTATGACCTGGGTGAGTTCGATCAGAAAGGGAGCGTGCCCACCAAATACGGCACGAAGGACGATTACCTGGCCGCCATCCGGGCCTTTCAGGAACAGGGCATGCAGGTGCTGGCCGATATGGTGCTCAACCACCGGATGGGCGCGGACGAGACGGAGCAGGTCCAGGCTGTCCGGGACGCGGAATACGACCGGAACATCCAGCTGGAACAGACCAGCATCCGGGCCTGGACCAAATTCACGTTCCCGGGCCGGGCGGGGAAATACTCGTCCTTCCAGTGGAACTGGACCCATTTCAGCGGCGTGGACTTCGACGACAGCACCGGCGAGGGCGCGGTGTATCAGTTCGCCGGGAAGTCCTGGGCCAAAAAGGTGGATCAGGAAAACGGCAACTTCGACTACCTCATGGGGGCCAACCTGGACATGTCCAACCCAGAGGTCATCCGGGAGCTGGACCGGTGGGGCAGATGGTATCTGGACTTCACCGGCGTGGACGGGTTCCGCATGGACGCGGTCAAGCACATCGATTTTCCCTTTTTCGCCCACTGGCTCACCAAGCTTCGGGACGACACGGGCCGGGCCCTGCCGGCGGTGGGGGAGTATTGGAGCGCGGACACCGGGGCGCTGTGCGAATTTCTGGACCGGTCCGGGCAGGTGATGAGCCTGTTCGACGTGCCGCTGCATCAGCGGTTTTTTGAGGCGTCGGAACAGGGAGCCGGGTTCGACATGAGCAGCCTGGTGTGGGATACCCTGGTGGAGCGGCAGCCGGATCTGGCGGTCACGTTCGTGGATAACCACGACACCCAGCCGGGACAGGCCCTCCAGTCCTGGGTCAAAGACTGGTTCAAGCCCATGGCCTACGCCATGATCCTGCTGCGGGAGGCCGGCGTGCCCTGCGTTTTCTACGGGGATCTGTACGGCGTCCCCCACGACGGCATCGGGCCGGTCCCGGGGCTGGAGACCCTGCTCCGGGCCAGGCAGAAGTACGCCTGGGGCCGGCAGACCAGCTATTTCGACCGACCCGACCTGGTGGGCTGGACCCGGTCCGGGGACCCGCTGACGCCCGGCTCCGGCCTGGCGGCGGTCATGTCCAACGGCGCCGGCGGCGAGCGGCTCATGTGCATCGGCGCCCAGCACGCCGGCGAGGTGTTCGTGGATATCCTGGGGGGCAGGCCGGAACGGCTCGTCCTGGACGAGACCGGCAGCGCGGCCTTTCCCGTGGACGGGGGAAGGGTCAGCGTGTGGGTGGCGGAAAAAGCCCTGTGAGTACATAGCAAAGACCCCGGAGCCGGGTGGCTTCGGGGTCTTGCATGTCCGAATGATATCAGCGCTTGGAGAACTGAGGCGCGCGGCGGGCGGCTTTGAGGCCGTATTTCTTCCGCTCCTTCATGCGCGGGTCGCGGGTCAGGAAGCCGGCGGCCTTCAGGGGCGCGCGGTATTCCTCGTTCACCTGCAGCAGGGCGCGGGCGATGCCGTGACGGATGGCGCCGGCCTGGCCGGTGACGCCGCCGCCGGTGACGGTGGCCTCGATGTCCACCTTGTCGGTGGTGCCCGTGGTCACCAGGGGCTGACGGACGATCAGCTTCAGGGTCTCCAGACCGAAGTAGTCGTCGATGCTGCGGCCATTGATGGTGATGACGCCGGTGCCGCCGGGGATCAGGTGGACGCGGGCAACGGAGCTCTTACGCCGGCCGGTGCCGTAAAG
>CANRBG010000026.1 GCA_947628805.1 uncultured Oscillospiraceae bacterium
CAGATCTTCCTGGACGCGGTCTGCTCCGTGTTCCCCGCCCCCATGGAGGGCGGCAAGGCCTGCGACCCCAACGGCCCTGCCAAGGCCATCGTCTATAAGACCGTGTCCGACCAGTTCGGCAAGTTCTCTCTGTTCAAGGTCGTCTCCGGCAAGGTCACCGCCGACATGACCCTGACCAACGCCCGCTCCGGCGCCCAGGAGAAGCTAGGCCACATCTACGTGATGCAGGGCAAGAAGAACACCGAGGTCACCGAGATCGCCTGCGGCGACTTCGGCGCGGTGTCGAAGCTGTCCGACACCAAGACCGGCGACACCCTCTGCGCCGCCGGGGCCGTGGAGGCCCTGCCCGGCATCGAATTCGATATCCCCTGCTACCAGATGGCCATCTCCCCCAAAGTCAAGGGCCAGGACGACAAGGTGGCCCAGGGTCTGGCCCGTCTGGGCGAGGAGGACCCGGCCTTTACCGTGACCCTGAACGCCGAGACCCACCAGCAGGTGGTGGCCGGCGCCGGCGATATGCATATCGACGTGCTGTGCTCCAAGCTGAAGAGCAAATTCGGCGTGGAGGTGGAGCTGTCCCCCGCCCGTGTGGCCTACCGGGAGAAGATCCGCAAGACCCTGGACACCCACGGCCGTCACAAGAAGCAGACCGGCGGTCACGGCCAGTTCGCCGATGTGAAGATCCGCTTCGAGCCCCAGGACGAGCAGGAGGACATGATCTTCGCCGAGGAAGTGTTCGGCGGCAGCGTGCCCAAGAACTTCTTCCCCGCCGTGGAAAAGGGCCTGCGGGAGTGCTGCCTGAAGGGCGTGCTGGCGGGCTATCCCATGGTGTACCTGAAGGCCGTGCTGTATGACGGCGACTTCCACCCGGTGGACTCCTCCGAAATGGCTTTCAAGACCGCCGCCGGCCTGGCCTATAAGGAGCTGGTCAACGCCAACCCCGTCATCATGGAGCCCATCGGCCTTTTGAAGGTCACCGTGCCCGACGCCAACCTGGGCGACATCATGTCGGACATCCCCTCCAAGCGGCGCGGCACCGTGCTGGGCATGAACGCCCACGACGGCATGCAGGTGGTGGAGGCCGAGGTCCCCATGGCGGAGATGACCACCTACGCCATCGACCTGCGGTCCATCACCCAGGGCCGTGGCTCCTTCACCCTGGACTTCATCCGTTACGACGAGACGCCCATGAACGTCCAGCAGAAGATCATCGAAGAGGCCAAGGCTCTGGCCGCCGCCGAGTAAGCCGCGAAAAAACACATCTACCGGGGGGAAGCGGACGCTTCCCCTTGGGTTTATCAGGAAAAAGATATGGGCCATTTTTCCAAAACGCCCCTGTCCGTGTTTCTTGCAGGCATGATCGCCACATTGGACGTGCTGGCCCTGGGCGCTGATCGTGCCGCCGGTCCGGGGCTGGAAGTCGTGCCGCAAAACATCCGCACCCACGCCTGGCTGTGAAAGGCCGCCTAGGAGGTATCTCCATGAATGAACGTTCCCCCCAAAGAGCTCGTGCCATCCGAATCATCGCCGTGCTGGTGGTCCTGATCGCGGCGGAGCTGGCGGTGTTGGTCTACCTGCTCATAGACCGGACGGACAGCCGGCAGTCCGCCGCCGACCAGTCCGTTGCCGACCAGACAGCCCCGGCGGAGACTGCGACCATCCCCACGCCCACGGCGGAGCCGGTGGTCGATCTGGCTCCCACGGCGGATATGGGCCAGGAATACATTGACAAGCTGGTCTTTTTGGGCGACAGCACCACCTACGGCCTGGGCTTTTACGACGTGGTCCCCTTCACCCAGGTCTGGACACCCGCCAGCGGCACCATGGCCCTGGACAACTGGGCCATCGAGACCATCGACTACCGGGACCCGGCGTCGCCGGATACTTCGGAGTCCCTGTCCATCATCGACTGCGCCGCCAGGTGCAGGCCGGATATCCTGGTGATCACCCTTGGCGTCAACGGCATCGCCTTTTTGGACGAGGCGTCCTTTAAGCAGTACTATACCGACCTGATCAACGCCGTACTGGCCGCCAGCCCGGACACAAAGATCATCTGTCAGTCCCTCTACCCCGTTATGGACAGCAAGGCCCCCGGCGGCATCGACAACGCCCGGGTCAACGCCGCCAACGTCTGGGTCCGGGACGTGGCCGCCGCCACCGGGACCCGGTATCTCAACTCCCACGACCTGCTCATGGACAGTACCGGGAACCTGAACGCCGCCTATAACAACGGCGACGATATGGGCATCCACCTGAATCCCGACGGCTTTGCCGTGGTGATGCAGAACCTGCGCACCCACGCCTATCAGTGACCGGCACGTCCGGCAAGGAGGAAACCTTATGAACGGAAGGACCAGAGAGGGCTTTTACGCTCTCTGGACCATCGCCATACTGATCTGCCTGACCATCTGTATCATCCTGTTGGCCTATGTATCCATCGCCAGCGGCGGCAAGACCGTCACGGCCCAGACCCTGCCCGGGGCTGCGGACATGACCCAGCAGGCACCGGCGGACGGGACCGTCCCCGTGGACGACCAGACAGCCACGGACCAGACGGCCCAGGATCAGGCGGCCCAGCAGCCCGCCGCGCCGCCCTCTACGGTCCTGGCGGCCACCATGGACCTGGGCCAGGAGTATCAGGACAAGCTGGTCTTTTTGGGGGACAGCACCACCTACGGCCTGAGCGCCTATAACGTGTTGCCCAGCTACCAGGTCTGGGTCCCCGCCAGCGGCACTCTTAGCCTTTTCAACTGGGCCATCGAGACGGTCCAGTACTATCCCCAGGGGGACACGGTCAACGCCCAGACCCTGTCCATCGCCGACGCGGCCGCCGCCGGGCAGCCGGAATACCTGGTCGTGACGCTGGGTCTCAACGGCGTCACCCTCCTGGACGAGAGCCAGTTTCGGGACTACTATTCCGGCCTGCTGCAGGCCATCCAGACTGCCAGCCCCAACACGAAGATCATGTGCCAATCCATCTTCCCCGTCATTGATGGCGGCTACGACGGCGGCAACACCGAGGGCATCACAAACGCGCAGATCACCGCCGCCAACGGCTGGATATTGGACATCGCCAACCAGATGGGCCTGCGGTACCTGAACACCGCCGAGGTCCTGACGGACGAGAACGGCAACCTGAACATCAGCTACTGCTCCGGCGACGGCATCCACTTCACGCCGGACGGCTATAACGCCATTTTGCAGTACATCCGTTCCCACGCCTATCAGTGACACGCACAGCAGCGGCCCCCGCTTCATGGCGGGGGCCGTTTGTCATACCCGGCCCGGGATGCATACAATGGCCGGGAGGGTTTGATGATGGATGATATATTGAAAGGCAGCCTGTCGGACTTCGACGCGGTCTGGCAGCGGGTCACCGGGCAAGGCGGCGACGATGACGACCGCAACACGCCGGTCTGCGACCGCCCCGCCGGACCGGAAAAGGCCCCGGTGCCGGAGGACGCGCTTTTGCTTCTCATACACGACGAAACCTGCGCCGGCGCGTGCGCCGCCGCCCTGTCCCGCTCCTTCCCAGCGGACGGGAGGGCCGTGCTGCAGCGGATCGCCGCCGGGTCCCAGCGGCGGCTGCGGCGGCTGCGGGCGGAGTGGTTCATCGCCACCGGCGTGGCTGGCGGCGGCAACGAGGACTGCGGCCGCCCGGCGGAAAAGCTTGCGTCCCTGCGGGCCATATATCTGCAGCTGCGCACGCTGGCGGAGCGGTATGACGCCGCGTCGGACAAAACGCCGGACCCCGACCTGCGGGACGCCCTTGCCGCCTTTGCGGACCAGGCCCGCTGCGCCGCCCGGGAGGCCCGAGCCCTGCTCATAGACAGCTTTTAGACGGAAACATACCCAGACCGCCGCGGCTTCGCGGCGGTCCACTTTTTTAAAACAGCGTTACCTGCGGTTCCTCCCGCCTGTGGATCACCCCCAGGCGGATGAAAACGGGATAGAGATAGCTGGCCCCAAAGGTGCCCAGTCTCTTGGGCCCGTCCACGTCGCCCCCCAGCTCCAGAGCACGGTGAAAAGCCACGAACACGGTGCTTTGGGTGATGCTCTTTTCCTTGCGGCTGATGAACATCTCCCCGCCCACGGCCCCGTCCCGCCGCTCCCGGATCAGGTAGGTGAACGCCAGGCCCTTGGCCGTGTGGAAGGTTTCCCCCTGCAGGGCGATGAGCGCGTCCCACAGCGCGTCGTCCCGATAGGGTCCGTCCGCGTCCATACAGGCCCGTAAGCGATCTGTGGCCCGCTCTCTGTCCTCCACGGTCCGACGCCTCCTTTCTGCCGATATGGCCGCCTCTTTTTGTATAGGTTATCACACTTGACAGACAATGACAAGTCATCCTTGGTCACGATATAATATGGAAAAATCCGATTGACAGGCAGCCGCCGAGAATTTATACTGGTATCAGCCCGTGGATCTGCCGGCCGGACCGGCGGACCCACGGTAAAATACGACCGGGGGATTTTTGTAATGACTTGGATCCTTGTTTTGGCAATACTTATCATAGTGGTGCTGGCCGTCAGCTACGCCGCCTACTGCATTCCTTTCCACCATCCCGGCCGGACGGAGAGCCCCTATGATCTGCCGCCGGAGGAGCAGTACGACCCCTATCGGGAGAAGATGACAGCCCTGATCCACACCCTGGACGATATCCCCTTTGAGGCCGTGGAGCTGACAGCCTATGACGGCACGAAGCTCTTCGGCCGCTACTACCAGGTGGCGGAGGACGCCCCTTTACAGATCCAGTTCCACGGCTACAAGAGCACGGGTCAGCGGGACTTCTGCGGCGGCAACAAGCTGGCCCGGGAAATGGGCATGAACACCCTCCTGGTGGACCAGCGCTCCCACGGCAAAAGCAGCGGCAAGACCATCTCCTTCGGCGTCAAGGAGCGGTTCGACTGCCTCAGCTGGGCCCAATACGCCGCCAAGCGCTGGCCCGGCCGGCCCATCACCCTGGCGGGGGTATCCATGGGCGCGGCCACGGTGTTGATGGCCGCGGACCTGGACCTGCCGCCGGAGGTAAAGGGCATCATCGCCGACTGTCCCTATTCCGATCCCGGGGCCATCATCCGCAAGGTGGGCCGGGACAGCATGGGCCCGGCGTCCATTTTGCTGTATCCTTTCATTCTGCTGGGGGCCCGGCTGTACGGCGGCTTCAACCTGAACGCCGCCTCCCCGGTGAAGGCGGTACGCCATGCCAAGGTCCCTATCCTGCTGATCCACGGGGAGGACGACCGGTTCGTCCCCTGCGACATGAGCCGGGAGATCTATGACGCCTGCACCAGCCCCAAGACCCGTATCACCGTCCCCGACGCGGCCCACGCCATCTCCTATATCCTGGACCCGGACAAGTACGAAAAAGCGGTGCGTGCTTTCATCGCCTCGCTGGATATGACAAATAAAATGACCCCTGAGAAAGGAGCGCACACCCTTTGACAAGGATCCTTTTCGTGTGCCACGGCAATATCTGCCGCAGCCCCATGGCCGAGTTCGTGATGAAGCAGCTGGTGGCAAGACTGGACATGCAAAACGAATTCACCATCGCCTCCGCCGCCACCAGCACCGAGGAGCTGGGCAACCCGGTCTATCCCCCCGCCCGGCGGGTGCTGCAAAAACACGGTATCAACTGCGCCGGCAAGACTGCCCGGCAGATGAACAAGCGGGACTACGCAGCCTATGATCTGCTGATCGGCATGGACAGCGCCAACCTGCGCAACATGCGCCGGATCTGCGGCGGCGACCCCCAGGACAAGCTCCGGTTGCTGATGGAATACACCGACCGGCCCGGGGATGTGGCCGACCCCTGGTATACCGGGGATTTCGAGACTACCTGGAACGATGTGAACGCGGGCTGCCGGGGCCTGATCAAGCACCTGACTGGTATCACCGTCCGGTGACCGTTTTGGTTGACAAGTCCCCCATTTCTATGGTAAAATCAGGACAGATTCCTAATTTTATTAAAATTACTATTTGAAAAGGAGATTGCGACATGAGCAAATACGCTGGCACCCAGACCGAGAAGAACCTGGAAGCCGCTTTCGCCGGCGAGTCCCAGGCCCGCAACAAGTACACCTATTTCGCCTCCAAGGCCAAGAAAGAGGGCTTTGAGCAGATTGCGGCCCTGTTTCTGAAGACCGCCGACAACGAGAAGGAGCACGCCAAGCTCTGGTTCAAGGAGCTGGAGGGCATCGGAGACACCGCCCAGAACCTGGCCGCCGCCGCCGATGGGGAGAATTACGAGTGGACCGACATGTACGACGGCTTTGCCAAGACCGCCGACGAGGAAGGCTTCCACGAGCTGGCCGCCAAGTTCCGTCTGGTGGCCGCCATTGAGAAGACCCACGAGGAACGCTACCGCGCCCTTTTGAAGAATGTGGAGACCGCCCAGGTCTTCGCCAAGAGCGAGGTCAAGGTGTGGGAGTGCCGCAACTGCGGCCACATCGTGGTTGGCACCGCCGCCCCCGAGGTCTGCCCCACCTGCAACCATCCCATGAGCTACTTCGAGGTCCACGCCGAGAACTACTGATCCGCAAGACCGCTATTTGCCCCCCGAACAGCCGTTCGGGGGGCGTTTTTTTGTGGAAACGGACAAACTTGCATGTTTTGATTGCAAAACGCCGGTCGATTGATTATACTGTATGGGAGTCATTGTAATTAGGAGCTTTAATGACAATGAAAAGTTATCTTGATATGTCAAAAGAGGAACTGGCGGCGGAATACGCCGTCGTCAGCACGGAATACCAGGACCTGAAATCCATCAAGCGGGACTTGAACATGTCCCGGGGCAAGCCCAACCCGGTGCAGCTGGACCTGTCCATGGGCCTGCTGGGCCAGGACCCCTCCACCCTGATCGTCACCCGCAAGGGCACCGACGTGCGCAACTACGGGGAGCTGGCCGGCGTGGACGAGTGCAAGCAGCTTTTCGCGGACATCCTGGGCCTGGAGCAGAAGAACATCATCATGGGGGGGCAGTCCAGCCTGAACCTGATGTACGACGCGGTGGTCCGGGCCATCCTGCTGGGGGTCTACAAGGGCTCCAAGCCCTGGGGCCAGCAGGGGCGGATCAAGTTTCTGTGCCCGGTGCCGGGCTATGACCGCCATTTCGCCATCTGCCAGCAGTTCGGCATCGAGATGATCAACATCCCCATGTCCGCCACGGGCCCGGACATGGATCTGGTGAAGCAGTATGTGGAGTCCGACCCCCTGGTAAAGGGTATCTGGTGCGTGCCCAAGTATTCCAATCCCACCGGCGTCACCTATTCCGACGACACGGTCCGGGCTTTCGCGGCGTTGCGGCCTGCTGCGGACGATTTTCGCATCTTCTGGGACAACGCCTATGTGGTCCACGGCTTTGAGGCGGAGGACGATGAACTTCTCAATATCTTCGACGCCTGCAGGGAATACGGCTCCGAGGACATGGTCTACGAATTCACCTCCACCAGTAAGGTCACCTTCTCCGGGGCGGGCCTGGCAGTGCTGGCGGCCAGCGAGGGCAATATCCAGTTTCTGCTGCGGCAGATGGGCGTGGCCACCATCGGCTATGACAAGATCAACCAACTCCGGCACGTGCATTTCTTCAAGTCCGCACAGGGGGTGAAGGAGCACATGAAAAAGCACGCGGCCCTGGTGAAGCCCAAGTTCGACTGCGTGCTGTACACCCTGGCAGAGCAGATCGCCCCCCGGGGCATCGGCCGGTGGAACACCCCCCACGGGGGCTATTTCGTGGCCTTTGAGGGCCTGCCCGGCACCGCCTCCCGGTGCGTGGCCCTGTGCAAGGAGGCGGGACTGGTGCTGACCCCCGCCGGGGCCCCCTTCCCCTACGGCAAGGACCCGGAGGACAGCGTGATCCGCATCGCCCCCACCTATCCCGACATCCCCTCCCTGGCCTCGGCCATCCAGCTCTTCTGCGTGGCGGCCCGGCTGGCGGCCCTGGAGACCCTGGGCGCGAAAGAGTAAAGAACCGAACATAGCGAACGCCCCGTCCATCGGACGGGGCGTGTTTTCATGATAGATAAGGTTATCTCTCCCTCGGTCAGCGCCATAGGCGCTGACAGCTCCCTCGTCAGAGGGAGCCGTCAATAAGGTATGTCTTATTCCTGGAACATGGGGGTGGACAGGTACCGGTCCCCGGTGTCGGGCAGCAGGGCCACGATGGTCTTGCCCGCGTTCTCGGGCCGCTTGGCAAGCTCCACCGCCGCCCACAGGGCCGCGCCGGAGGATATGCCCACCAGGATGCCCTCGGTCCGGCCCAACTCCCGGCCCAAGGCAAAAGCGTCCTCGTTCTCCACAGGGATGATCTCGTCATACACCTTTGTGTCCAGCACCTCTGGCACGAAGCCCGCGCCGATGCCCTGGATCTTGTGGGCCCCGGCCACGCCCTTGCTGAGCACTGGCGACGACGCCGGCTCCACGGCCACCACCTGCACCGAGGGCTTTTGCTCTTTCAGGTACTCCCCCACGCCCGTGAGGGTCCCGCCGGTTCCCACGCCGGCCACGAAGATGTCCACCTTCCCCTCCGTGTCCTTCCATATCTCCGGGCCAGTGGTCGCCTTGTGGGCCGCCGGGTTGGCGGGGTTCACGAACTGTCCGGGGATGAAAGCGCCGGGCGTGGCCGCGGCGATCTCGTCCGCCTTGGCGATGGCCCCCTTCATGCCCTTGGACCCCTCGGTGAGCACAAGCTCCGCGCCATAGGCCTTCAAAAGGTTCCGCCGCTCCACGCTCATGGTCTCCGGCATGGTCAGGATCACCTTGTACCCCTTGGCCGCCGCCACCGCCGCCAGGCCGATGCCCGTGTTGCCGGAGGTGGGCTCCACGATCACCGCCCCGGGCTTCAGCTTCCCGGAGGCCTCCGCGTCCTCGATCATGGCTTTGGCGATCCGGTCTTTCACGGACCCGGCCGGGTTGAAGTACTCCAGCTTGGCCAGGACTGTCGCCCGCAGGCCCAGCTTCTTTTCCAGATTCACAAGCTCCAGCAGAGGCGTGCCCCCCACCAGCTCCGTAAAGGACTTATACACCGACATCTTAATTTCCCCTTTTCCTATTGGTTTAGTGTGTTTTATGCGGATACCGCTATTATACACCATTCGGCGGCGGTGTCAACTGTTTTTTTGCCGAGAGCGCGCAAGCGCCCCGGCTGTCACATGACAGCCGGGGCGCGAGCTTTTCAGATCACGTAATCGTTGCCGGCGGCGGCGTTGGCCCGGTCCACGATGTCCTGCAGCGAGATATTTCCCAGGTAATCGGTGACCACCTTGTAAAGGCCGCTCCACATGTCCAGCGTGGCGCAGGAGGAACACCGCTCGCAGGTGTTGGGCCCTTCCTCCAGGCACTCCACCGGGGCCAGACTGCCCTCTACCAGCTGCAAGATCTCCCCTACGTTGTAGTCCTTTGGCTCCCGGCTGAGCCGGTAGCCCCCTTGGGGGCCACGGATACCCTTCACCAGCCCCGCTTTGCTGAGCTGGGTCACGATCTGCTCCAGATACTTCTGGCTGATCTCCTGGCGAGCAGCCACGTCCTTGAGGGTCACAAGTCCCCCGTTTCCGTGCTGGGCCAGATCCACCATGGTCCGCAGGGCATACCTGCCCTTACTGGTGATCATCATCGTACCGTCCTCCTATGCTCCGCGCTTCAAAGCTTTTCCATGGCCGCGCGCACGTCCGATTCACAGGAACGCATGGCCAGGATGGTCTTTTCCATCAACTCTTCCAATGGCCAGCCCAGCATATCCGCGCCCTTTTGGATGACCTCCCGGCTGCATCCAGCGGCAAAGCCGGTTGATTTGAATTTCTTCTTCAGGCTCTTGACCTCCATGTCCTGGACGCTCTTGCTGGGGCGCATCAGGGCCGCCGCGCCGATCAGGCCCGTCAGCTCGTCGGCGGCGAAGAGGACCTTTTCCATCTCCTGGGTGGGCTCGATGTCCACGCCGGTCATGCCGTAGCCGTGGCTGCAGGCGGAGCGGATGATATCCTCCTCCACCCCGGCGTCATGCATGAGCTGCTGCTGCTTGACGCAGTGCTGGTCCGGCCACTGCTCGAAGTCCAGGTCGTGCAGCAGGCCCACCGTGGCCCAGTGATCGGCCTGGTCGCCGTAGCCCAGGTCGTTGGCGTACCAGCGCATGACCCCCTCCACCGTCAGGGCGTGCTGCAGGTGGAAATGGTCCTGATTGTACTTGGTGAGAAGCTCCCACGCTTTTTCCCGCTCCATCACATATCCTCCGTTTCCCATATGGTACCGCCACCCAGCACCAGGTCCCCGTCATAGAGAACCAGGGCCTGGCCGGCGGTGATGGCCCGCTGGGGCCGGTCAAAGGTCACTTCCAGCTCGTCCGGCCCGGTCTGGGTCACAGTGGCGGGCTGTTCGATCTGGCTGTAGCGGGTCCTGGCCTGGCAGCGCAAAGGCCCGTCCAGCTTATCAAAAGGGATCAGGTTTATATCCCGGGCCCGCAGACGCCGGGAGAAAAGCCGCTCGTTGCCCGCCAGGACCACGGTATTGTCCGCCGTGCGCTTTTCGCGCACATACAGCGGCCGGTCCGCCGCCACGCCTAGGCCCCGCCGCTGGCCCACGGTGTAGCCGATCAGGCCCCTGTGACGGCCCAGGACCTTGCCGCTCTCGTCCACGAAGTCCCCGGCGGGATAGTCCTTTCCCGTGTACCGGCGGATGAAGGCAGCATAGTCCCCGTCCGGGACGAAGCAGATATCCTGGCTGTCCGCCTTGCGGGCGTTCAAAAGGCCCGCTTCCTCCGCCATTTGGCGGACCTGCTCCTTGTTAAGCTCCCCCAGAGGGAAGCGGGTGTGGGCAAGCTGCTGCTGGGTGAGCATATACAGCACATAGCTCTGATCCTTGCCCGGGTCCGCCCCCTTGCGCAAAAGCCACCGGCCGTCGGCCCGCCGCTCCACCCGGGCGTAGTGGCCCGTGGCGATCACGTCGCAGCCCAAAACTTCGGCCCGCCGCAAAAGGTCCGCGAACTTCAGCCACCGGTTGCACTCGATGCAGGGGTTGGGCGTCCTGCCCGCCTCGTAGGTCCGCACGAAGGGCTCCACCACGTGGCGGTCAAAGTCCTCCGCCATGTTGAACACATAATAGTTCATCCCCAGCCGGACCGCCGCAGACCGGGCATCCGCCGCGTCGTCGGCGGTACAGCAGGTCTTTTTTCCCGCTCCCGCATCCTCCGACGGCTCGTCCCGTCGCAGCTTCATGGTTGCCCCGATGCAGTCGTAGCCGTCCTTTTGCATCAAAAGGGCGGCTACGCTGCTGTCCACGCCGCCGGACATGGCGACCAGAGCCTTTGGTCTATGGGTGTTGTCAGCCGCCGGAGGCACGCTCAGGCCTCCGGGGAAGCGTCGTGATCATGCTCGTGAGCGCAGGCCACGTCGCAGCCGAAGATGGCCGGGTCGTAGGCGATGTCGTGTTTATCGTAATAATCCTTCACCGCGGCCCGGACCGCCTCCTCCGCCAGCACGGAGCAGTGCAGCTTATGGGCGGGCAGGCCGTCCAGGGCCTCCGCCACGGCCTTGTTGGACAGCTCCAGGGCCTTCTCGATGGGCATGCCCTTGATCATCTCCGTAGCCATGGAGGAGCTGGCGATGGCGCTGCCGCAGCCGAAGGTGATGAAGCTCACGTCGGTGATGATGCCGTCCCGGACCTTGATATACATGCGCATGATGTCGCCGCAGACGGCGTTGCCCACCTCGCCGATGCCGTCGGCGTCCTCCATCTTCCCCACGTTCCGGGGGTGCTGGAAATGGTCCATGACCTTATCGCTGTAAAGAGACATTTTGTTGACCTCCTTAAATGAGATGGGGCGTCTCGCCCCGCTCCAATTCGTCCCACACCGGGGACATATCCCGCAGATAATCGACCACTTCGGGCACAGACTTGACGATGTGATCGATCTCTTCTTCCGTGTTGTAGGCGTCGATGCTCAGGCGCAGGCTGCCGTGGGCGATCTCGTGGGGCAGGCCCAGAGCCAGCAGCACATGGCTGGGGTCCAGGGAGCCGGAGGTGCAGGCGCTGCCGGAGGAAGCCGCCACGCCCTTTCCGTCCAGAAGCAGCAGCAGGCTCTCGCCCTCGATGCCCTCAAAGCAGAAGTTCACCGTGCCGGGGACCCGCTTGTCCCGGTCCCCGTTCAGCTTGCTGTGGGGGATCTTGGAAAGGCCGTCGATGAGCTTTTCCCGCAGGGCCGTCACATAGGCCATGTTCCTGTCCAGATCCGTCACGGCCTCCTCCAGCGCGGCGGCCATGCCCACCACGCCGGGGATATTCTCCGTGCCGCCCCGCTTGCCCCGCTCCTGCTGGCCGCCCTCGATCACGTTCACCAGAGGCACGCCCTTGCGGGCATACAGCGCGCCAACGCCCTTGGGGCCGTGGAATTTGTGGGCCGCCATGGACAGCATATCCACGTTCAGGGCCTGTACATCCACAGGGATATGACCCACAGCCTGGACCGCGTCGGTGTGGAACAGCACCCCCCGCTCCCGGCAGATCGCGCCGATCTCCGCGATGGGCTGGATGGTGCCGATCTCGTTGTTGACGAACATGACCGTCACCAGCGCCGTGTCCTCCCGGATGGCGTCCGCCACCTGCTGGGCCGTCACCACACCGTTTTCGTGCACGTCCAGCAGCGTGATCTCATAGCCCTGCTTTTTCAGCTTATCCAGAGTGTGCAGCACCGCGTGATGCTCAAAGGCGGTGGAGATGATGTGCTTTTTCCCCTTCCGGGCGCCGATGGCCGCGCCGGTCAGGATGGCCTGGTTATCGGCCTCGCTGCCCCCGCCGGTGAAGTAGATCTCCTTTGGGTCCGCGTGGATGGCCTTGGCCACGGTCTCCCGGGCCCGCTGCAGGGCCTCTGCCGCCCGCTGGCCGGGGCTGTGCAGACTGGAGGCATTGCCGTAGGTCTCGCAAAAATATGGCGTCATGGCCTCCAGAGCCTTCCTGCTCAGCGAGGTCGTGGCCGCGTTGTCAGCATATACATACATACCCAATAACGTCCTCCGTACAGATTCCAGAGGTAGTATAACCCTGATTTCCTAGTCTGTCAATAGGTTTTTCCGGTTCAGCTGCCGATATCCAAAAAAAGCTCGTTGCACAGCCCGCCGGTGGCGTTGAAGGTGCCCGCCTCGAAGATCACGTCTTGGACGCCGTAGGTCTCCACCATATGGGAGACGGTCTCGTCCGTGTAGCGGAAATCCACCCAGTAGGTGTACTCGTAGTGGTCCACCAGCCAGGGGATGAAGGCGTTGCCGTAGGAGTCCTTCACCACCAGGACCGCGCTGCCGTCGGTGATGTTGGGGTTGTGCAGCGAGGAAAAGGGCTGATCGGTGCCGGAGAAGATGCAGTACCACTCGGAGGCGGGGAACTCGTACAGGTCGTTGATGATCCGCCAGTCGTATTCATTCCCGCTGCTCTCCACGATATGCATATCCATGTCGTTGGGATCGTCCGCGTTGACGCACATGGGATACCAGGCCTGGACCGTGTCCGGATGGGCCGCCAGGGCCGCGGGCCGGTCCGCGCTGACGTAGTAGCTGCCCAGGTACTCCCCCGCCCCGAACTCAGCCGTCCTGAACTGGTCCAGCTCGTGGGGCACGATGCCCTTTTCCTCGCAGAAGACCCGGTAGGCATAGTATGCCCCCAGCTGGGTCCAATGGTGGTCGGTGCGGAAATAGATATACTCGGCGTTGTGCTCCTTCAGGGCGTCACACACGTCCAGGGCGTGGATGCCCGGGTCCAGGCCGCTGACGATATAGTCGATGGCGGCGGCCTCGTCGCTGCAGCCCATGTCCTCTTTCACCTCATCGTCCAGCATCACCGCCGAGCTCTGGGGCACGTTCATCACGTACATATCCACCTTGCCGCCGATGTTCTGGTAGATCTGGTTCATTGTCGCGATATACTGGTCGGCGTAATACTGGCTGAAGCCGTACAGGCCATAGGCCGCCCCGCCGGTGATATAGATGCTGCCGTTGAATTCTCCGATCTCATGGACCGTGCCGTCCGGTCGGGGCTCTTTTGTAGGCGACGGGATGGGCGTGGGCGCGGCGGCCGGCTGATCGGCGGTCTGCTCCGCCGGCCCGGGAATGTCGTCCGCAGGCAGGGGTATCTCGTCCACCGCCGTGGCCCCGCCGCTGATGAGCTGGGTACCCCGCTGGCCGTAGTGGTCCTCCAGCTGCTGCTGGGCATAGATCATGCCCTCCCGCATGGGATAGGTATCTGCATACCAAGTGTCAATGCCCTTGAAAAAGCTGCCGTCCAGCAGGCTTTGGACGCTGAAAACGGGAAACGCCGTCAGCTCCCGCTTCTCCACCTGGGAGACCGCGGGCCTTGCGAACCAGGCCAGGCCCACCAGGCCCATGGCCGCCAACAGGATGAAAAACACCGCCCGCTGGACCGCCCGGACCAGATTATTCTGCTGTCGCCTGTCTTTCACCGGTCAGAGGTCCTCCCCCGCTGTCAGAATTGGAAGTAGAGAAACGGATTGTAGCTGTCCCCCACCAGGGCCATGGCCGCCAGGATCAGGCACGCGGCCGGATAGATCACATCCCAGACGGCGCTGACGCAGTAAAAGGCCTCATTTCGCCGGCCCAGGTTCCGCAGCATCGTGTGGGCCATCCGGCCCAGAGGCGTGCAGGCCGCCGCCGCGAGACAGAGGAAATAGACGTTGTTTGTGAAAAGCAGCTTCACTGCTCCGCTGGTAAAGCCGTTGCCGTTCAGGCCGAAAAGGCCCCGGACCGCCGTGCCCAGCAGGGCCATATCCGTAAATTTAAAGATGATCCAGCTGAACGTGACCAGGACCAGCACGCCCCCGTGGCGCACCGGGCCCGGCAGACGCTCCTGCACGCCGCCCAGCAAAAAACGCTCCGCCGCCAGCAGCAGCCCGAAATACAGGCCCCACAGGATGAAATTCCAGCTGGCCCCGTGCCACAGGCCCGTCAAAAACCACACCACGAACAGGTTGAAAAGCTGCCGCAGCTCCCCGCACCGGCTGCCTCCCAGGGGGATGTACACATAGTCCCGGAAAAAGCTGCCCAGGGAGATGTGCCACCGCCGCCAGAACTCCTTTATGGAGCCGGACAGGTAGGGATAGTCAAAGTTCTCCCGGTAGTGGAGCCCGCACATAAGCCCCATGCCGATCGCCATGTCTGAATAGGCGGAAAAGTCCAGATAGATCTGCATGGTGAACACCACCGCACCCAGCAGCACCCCCATGGCCGGCACGGAAGCCATAGCTCCGGCGTCGGTCAGAAGAAGCTGATCCGCGATGGCAGCGCAGCCGTTTGCCAGCACGGCCTTTTTCGCCAGGCCCACCGCGAACCGGCTCACGCCCTCGCTCACCTCCGTCGGCTTAGTCCGGCGCCACAGCAGGTCCTCCCGCACGTCTTTGTACCGGACGATGGGCCCGGCGATGCACTGGTGAAAGAGGCTGGCATACAACAGCACCATCCAGTAGCTTCTCTGGGCCTCCACCTCCCCCCGGTACACGTCCACCACGTAGGAGATCAGCTGGAAGGTGTAAAAGGAGATGCCGATGGGCAGCGCGATGGCGGGGATCAGTTCCGGCACGCCGAAGATATCCTTTATGTTCTGCAAAATAAAGCCCAGATACTTAAAAATGCACAAAATGGCCAGGCACAGCCCCACGGTGAGGGTGAGCCAGAAAGGCCCCATGCCGTCCGGGTCCGCCCGCTCTATGATCAGCGCCCCCGCCCAGCAGATCAGGCTCATGCCCGCCAAAAGCAGCAGATACCGTGGCCCCGCCCAGCTGTAAAAGACCAGCGAAAAGACCAGCATCGCGATATTTTTCGCCCGGGGCGATTTTAACAGCGCTTGGGACAGCAGGTTCGCCGGCAGAAACGCAAAGACGAACAGCATACTGGAAAAGACCACGGCCGCACCCCACAACCAATTTATCGCCAAAATACATTATATGGCTATATTACTTTACATAATACCGCAACCCGCCCCAAAAAGAAAGGGGTAAGATCAAATTTAATACTTTTTTGTCACAGCCCCGCAAAGTTCGCGCCCGAGGGCGCGAATCAAGTTGGATCATGATTTCCCAGGACATGCGCGTCGGAAATTATTCTTTGCTGCCTGCAAACGTGAACGTCCCCATCCATCGGATGGGGACGCTTTGCGCTGCAGCAGGCCGAAGCCTTCTCATTTGAAAGGAGCTTGCTCCTTTCAAATGACGATTTTTATCCTTTCACGCCGCCGGAGGTCAGGCCGCTGGTCAGGTGCTTTTCGATGCACATGAACAGGATGACCACCGGGATGGTCGCCAACAGAGACGCGGCGAACAGATTCTGCCACTCGATCATATTCAGATTGGAGAATTGGGTGATGCCCACGGTGATAGGCCGGTTGGAAGCCGTGGAAATCAGCACTGACGAAATGGTGAATTCGTTCCAGGCGTTGATGAACACGAAGATCAGCGTGGTCACGATGCCCGGCGCGGCCATGGGCAGCAGCACCCGCACCAGGGAGCCCACCGTGTTGCAGCCGTCGATCTTGGCAGCCTGCTCCATCTCCGGGGAGATGGACACGAAGGTGCCCCGCAGTAGCCATATGGCGAAAGCCTGGTTGAAGGCCGCGTTGATCAACATCAGGCCCACGATGGAGTCGTTCAGATGCAACGCGGCGATCAGCTGGGCAATGCCGATCAGCAGCACCACCGGAGAGAACATCTGGCTGACGATGACGAAACCCAGAAACACGCTCTTGCCCTTGAAACGCATCCGGGCCATGGCGTAGGCCGCCGGGATGCCGCACAGCAGCGCGATCACCGTGGCGCCTCCGGCGATGAGCAGGGAGTTGAGCAGATACCGCAGCACGCCCCGGTCCACGATATCCTTCAGGTTGCCAAAGCGCCACTGGGTGGGCAGCAAGTGCAGAAAGTCGCTGTCGTTGGTTTCGGCGATGGAACGAAATGCCGTCACCAACATCACGTAATAGGGATAGAGGATAAACAGGCATAGGACGATGACGAAAGCGTACAGCAGTCCCCGCACCAGCGTATGGGTGATGGAGCCGTTCCGGATCTGGATTCCGGCCAGCATCATGGCGGCGGCAAAGGGAAGCACCATCCATACCGCTCCCGTGTTCCGGAAACGCAGCCCGTCCAGCATGTCATCGATGTTCTCCCCCGCCTGGCCGCCGAAAAGGAACCCGTCTAGCTTGGCGAAGAAGGCGTCCTTTCCCTCCGGGATCAATTCATCCAGATACAGCCCCACCCGCCGGGACATGAGGTAGGTATTCATCATGAAGAACACGGGGACCAGGAGCAGGGCAGCCAGCGCCAGAACGCCGGAGGCGGTGCGGAACGCCGCCGAACGGCCGTCCAGATGGTGCCAGTCGTCCCCCATGGAGCCAATGACGCCGGCTGCGGCGCAGGCTGTGCTCATGACCATGCACAGAAGCATCGCCAGCAGCACCCAGGCCGAGCCCAAGCCGGAGCCCAGGAAAGACCATCCAGTCTTTGTAAACTCCTGATCCACGGAAAACGCCACCATGGAGGTGGCCTCGCCCTTAGAGTTGGTCCTCTCGGTCACCGACTCGCTGACCGACACATCCATGCCGGAGGCCCGGTATTCCTCCGCCACGGCGTCCACTTCGGCGCGGACCTCGGTGTACTTCTCGTCTCCCACAAAGGTATTGGCGGACTTTTTTGTGTACACGCTGGAAGTGAACCTATAGGCCGGCAGGCTCAGGACAACTGCCGTCAGGGCCAGAGAGATCAGGAACAGCAAAAGTGCCGTACGGTTCTTTTTTGCAATGGCGTTGGTATCGTTCACAGCTCCTCCTCCTTCCGCATGACGCCCACCATATAGACACCTGCACAGATGCACAGCACCAAAAATCCGATCACGGACAGAGCCGTGGCCGGTCCTTTCTGCCGGTCATAGAAATTGAGCATGTACAGATACGTGACCAGGGTGTCCGTTTTGTTGGCCGGGGCGCCTCTCGTCATGGTATAGATAATGGGGAAGGAGTTGAACACATAGATGATGTTCAGCACCGTGCTCACCGTCAGCGACGGCTTGACCAGAGGCACCGTGATGCGCCACAGCTTATCCCAGTAACTGGCCCCGTCGATATCCGCCGCCTCATAGAGGGTGCCGTCGATGCTCTGCAAGCCGCTGAGCACGCAGAAGGCCACGAAGGGGATGGTGACGAAAATGCCCACACCGCACTCCCAGAGAAACTCGATCTGGTAACTGGAACGCCAGTTGATGGCCTCTTTGATGATGCCCAGATTCAGCAGGATGTTGTTCAGGTTGCCGTATTCATACTTGATGATGTAATTCCACACAGACGCCTGCACCACCAGAGACGTGGCCCAGGGGAACACCAGGATGGCCCGGGCGATCTTCCGGCCGTGGAATTTCTGGTTGAGCACCATGGCGATGATGAAGCCCAGGACAGTGCTCAGACCCACCACGGAGATCACCCAGTAGAGGGTGTTGAGCATGACCGTCTTAAAGGCGGGCAGGCCAATGGCGTCCTTAAAATTCTGCAACCCCACAAATCCGCCCATCAGTCCCGATTTGGACACCTCGCTGAAGGCCAGTCGGAACACGATCATGATGGGAAAGATCACGAACAGCGCCATCAGTATGATGCTGGGCAGCAGCCATATGTAGGGTTTTATCTTATTCTGTAACGTTTTGTTCACGCCTCACCCTTCTTTCCTTAACATGTCCGCGCCGGTGTGGATAATAACAAGAGGGCCGGACCTTCGTCCGGCCCTCGTACGATCTGACTGCCTGGAAATGCAGACGCGCGGGATTACGCCTCGGGAGCGACCTGCGCCTGGACAGCGTCCAGCTCCTCACGCACGTCGGCGCCGGTCAGAGCGGCCTGCTCGGCCTTGACGACGCCCTCACGCACGGTGTCGTAATTCTCCATAGCCGTGGGATAGAAGCGGCAGCCATCCAGCACGTCCAGCCACGCGCCGAAGGAGGGATCGGCCTCCACCAGGGCGCCCACAGCGGAGTTGACGGCGGGCAGGAAGCCTTCCATGCTGACCCAGCCAACATAGTTCTCAGGATCATAGAAGAACTTGAGGAACTTGCCGATGGCCTCGTCGCGGGCAGCGGTCTCCTCCTCGGAGAGGCTCTCGTCCTTGAAAGCCATGACCCGGTCCATAACGCCCACAGAGGCGCTCTCCTTGCCCTCATTGGCAGGGATGTTGGCGGTAGCCATGTTAACAGTGGACTCTTTGTCCGCGCAGTAGGTGGGCAGCTGGTTGGGAGCAATGAGCATGGCCATGTCGCCGGCGGCGAACATATCCTGCAGGTCATAACGGGTCTGGGTGGCGGGGTTGGGGTTGGTGTAGCCGTTGTTCACCAGGCTGATGGCGAATTCGATGGCTTCCACGTTCTCATCACAGTTGACAATCCAATTGCCCTCGTCGTCGGTAAAGCCGCCGCCGTTGCCCCAGGTGTAGTAGGCAAAAGCCGCCTGGCCCTCGTCAGAGGTCATGTCGATGCCCCAGGGATAGACCTCACCGTCATAGAAGTCCAGGATGGTCTGGCAGACATCTTCCAGCTCGGCCCAGGTGGTGGGGGGCTCGATGCCCATCTCCTCGAACATGTCCACATTATAGTACAGGGCGCGGGCAGAGGCCAGGTCGGGCACGGCCCACACGGTGTCGTCAATGACGGACTCCGCGATGAAGGAGGGGAAGAAGTCCTCATACAGGTCATCCGGGCAGAACTGGCTGACCGGCTCCAGCAGCTCGTCGTAAGCGTAGTTGGAGAAGTTGTCGTTGTTCAGGATGTCGGGGGCCTGACCGCTGGAGATACGGGTGTCGACCACCTGATCGACGGTATCCCAGGAGACGACCTCAAGGTTCAGCTTGATGCCGGGGTTGGCTTCCTCAAACTTGTCCACGAAGTTGGTGCCGTCCATGCCGCTGCCCAGGAACCAATCCTCCGTATTGGGGCCATACTGGCAGATGATGACGTCCAGGGTGATGTCCTCGCCGTCGGCGAACGCGACCGCGCCCAGGGAGAACACCATCGTCAGAGCCAGCAGCAATGCGATAAGCTTCTTCATTTTCGTTGATCTCCTTCTTATAAATTTTTTGAGATGCGCCCTATGCGCCGCTCGGGCCGCGAAATATGTACCGCTCGGCGGCAAGGGCTGTCTTCCCCCTCATTGTACTTGACTTCCAGAGGATATAATAGGAATATCAAACGAATAGTAGTAATATCATACGAAACAATATGTCTAAGTGCACAATTTGTCATTTGCTTTGATCTATTGACGTTTTTGCTTTCGGTATGCGCTGGGCGTGGAGCCGGTCTGGGCCTTAAAGACCTTGGTGAAGTAGTTATAATCGCTGTAGCCCACCGCCTCCGCCACGGCGGAGATGGGCGTCTCGCTCTGCAAGAGCAGGTCTTTGGCCGCGCCGATCCGCCGAGCGGTCACCGCCTGGGTCACGGTGACGCCGCCGGGCAGCTGCCGGGCCAGCTGGCACAGCTTGGTGGTGCCCATGTGCAGGTCGGCGGCGACCCTTTTCAGGGACAGGCTCTCCCGGAAATGCTCGTCCAGATACATCTCCAGCCGCTGCAGGTCCGTATACTCCGCGGAACGGATGATGCCCTCCTTTAAAATATAGGCTGTCAGGGCCTGCAATATCTCCGCGTAGGCGACGGTCTCCCGGAAGGAGTACTGGCGCAGGCCCCAGAAGGCCTCCCGCAGGGCCTTGCGGTCCCCCTGGTACCAGCTCAGGGCCTTCTCCGTCCGCTCCCACTGGCGCTCCACCGGAGTCTCGTCCAGGTACTGGCCGAAGGACAGGTACGCGATGGGCACGCCGTTTTCGTAAAGGGGCAGGGCCACCTCGCACAGGCCCAGATGGCACCGGTAGCGGTACACGCCCCGCATCTCGGCGCAGGCCCGCACCGCCCGGGCGTCGCAGTCCTCGCACCGGCGATGGCCCTCCCCGTCCGCGTTCACCAGGTGGCAGAAATCCTGGTGGCCTCCGAAGATCTGGATATCCCGGCCCTCGCCGTCGAAGATGCTGGTCTTCAGGCCCGTGAAGGTCTGCAGGTCCTCCACCAGCCGCAGCAGCTTGTCCGTGTTGAAAAGGATCTTCATGTCCGCTCCCTGTCCGTCTGTACAAAACGCGCCGGGACTGACCGCCCGGCGCGCCGTATTATTTACATCTGTTCACTGAGCCGCGCCACGATGGCGGCCATGTCGTCCCATTTCTTTTCCATATCCGCCACCAGCTTGAACTGGGTCCGGGCCCGGTCCAGGTTGTGTTCGGGCCGGTGAATGGAGAAGTACACATCCCCCAGCAGATAGTCCGTCAGAAACCGCACGCCGCACTCCAATGTCATGATCTTGGCCCCCAGAGGCAGGGTCTCCCGCTCCCGGGCCGTGAGGCCGGGGCAGGCGGTGAGAAAGCCCCGGGTGTAGGTCTCAAAGGCGTCCAGGCTCATCTCCATTTTGGACAGGTCCTTCTCGTCCTCCGCCGCCGTAGCCGCGCCGAAGCGGATGGAGTCGCCAAAATCGTAGGCCGCCAGGCCCGGCATCACCGTGTCCAGGTCGATGACGCAAAGGGGCTTGCGGGTCTTTTCGTCCAGCATGACGTTGTTGAGCTTGGTGTCGTTGTGGGTGACCCGGGTGGGAAGCTCGCCGGCGTCCCGCATCCGCTGCAGCGTCCCGGCTTCTTCCTCCCTGGTCAGGACGAAATCGATCTCCGGCTGCACGTCCTTAGCCCGGCCCAGAGGGTCCGCCTCCAGGGCCTCCTTAAAGATCCGGTACCGGTCCGGGGTGTTGTGGAAGTTGGGGATGGTCTCGTGGAGAGTCTCAGCTGGGAAATCCGCCAGCTGCTGCTGGAAGGTGCCGAAGGCGATGGCGCTCTGGTAAAAGTCCTCCGGCGTCTCCGGCGCCTGCAGGCAGATGCTGCCCTCCAC